>JAFDDL010000125.1 GCA_019310865.1 Deltaproteobacteria bacterium
ATCAGCCGGTATATCTGATTTGCCCCATTCGAGAAGTCATTAGTCGAAACATCTCTGCCTTTTTTCAGAATTTTGTTCGAGATACTGGTGAGGATTTCATTGAAGGAAAATATGACCTTTCTCAATTGCGGGCCCTTTTTTTAACGCATTATCCACATCATGTGTGCTTGAACTGGTTCGATGCGCATCTGATGCCGACATTTGGAATTGATATATACTCGGAACCATTTCCGTCAGAAAAAGGATATAAGATTTACAGTCGAAACGGCGTGAATCTCTTGGTGTGCCAGTCAGAGCTTGGAAACGACCCAAAATTGTCACTCCTATCCCGTTTTCTGTCGATCGATATTTCCAGTTTTAACTTTGATAACATCGGAACTGAAAAAAATTATTCAAAAACATATAGCAGATTTCGTAACCAAGTAACGCTTCCCAATGAATTTGTCCGCAAAATGTTGCTGTCTCGATTTTCGAAGCATTTTTACACCGCGGCTCAAATAGAGACGGCCATTAACCGGTGGTCCGACAGACCCAATCTTAAGGACCCGGGTTGACATTTAACGGTGCTTGGAATTAGGTGTGGCTTCAGGGAAAGACGTCTCACCTGCTGGGCCTAAACTCTCGGTACAGGAACCCCTATGGGAGATAAGTTGCGACAAACATTGAAATTAAATCTTCTGTTTACAGACAGGGTCGGCATTGTGGCCGATATCTCTGTGCGGCTCGCCGAGCAGGATCTGAACATCGTGTCCATGGAGGTGGTGCGAAAGGAAAACAAGGCGGATGTCTATCTGGAGGTTGAAACCTTTGGCAATTTGCCCTCTCGAACCGTTGTTTTTGAACAATTTGGAAAAATAGCCGATCTTATCGAACTGCGATTGATGGAAACCTTGCCCCAAGAGCAGCGAGAGAATCGATTCCGGGTTGTCCTGGACAATATCAGTGACTGGGTGATTTCCATAGACGAAAACAGAAAGATCACCACCGTTAACCGGGTTGCACGTGAAATCCTGGGCAGAGACACAGAGGCACTCGTGGGTCGGGATATCCGAGAACTCAACTTTCCAGATACGCTTATACTCGATTGCCTGAGTGGCAAGACATACGCGAACGTAAAAAAGGACTTAATCACAGAAAAGGGACGATACCAATTTGTGGCCAAGGGTCGTCCCATCATGGATTCCAGGGGACGAATCATCGGGGCTGTGGAAATCGGCAAGGATATGCAGGAAATCAAACTATTAGCACAATCATTGTCCAAACCAAGTCCGACCACCTTCAGTGATTTCATCAGCGAGATGCCCGTCTTGAGCGAGGCCATTACATTTGCCCGACGGATTGCCAAAACAGATTCAATTGTGTCGATTCGGGGTGAAAGTGGTACTGGAAAAGAGCTTTTTGCCGCCGCCCTGCACACGGAAAGCGGTCGTTCCGGCCCCTTTGTGCCCATCAATTGCGCTGCCTTACCGGAACATTTGCTGGAAAGCGAATTGTTCGGATACACAGAAGGCGCTTTTACCGGGGCGAAACGGGGTGGCAAGGCAGGCCTGTTTGAAATTGCGAGCTCCGGGACATTATTCCTGGATGAAATTGCCGAGATGCCCTTGAGCTCTCAAGCCAAAATCCTTCGGGTTATCCAGGAAAGATCCGTTCGAAGGATAGGTGGAACAAAGGAGATAAATGTCTTTACACGTATTCTCACCGCCACCAGCCGAAATTTAGAGCAGATGGTTAAGGATGGGCAATTTCGGACAGATTTATATTACCGTATCAATGTGTTGCCGATTCATATTCCGCCATTGCGCGAACGGGTTGAAGATATACCGATTCTGGCGCGACATTTCCTGGTGGAGCTTGCCAATACGCTCAACAAACCCATTCAAGACCTCAGCAGCGGTGCAAGCAGCAAACTGACGGGACATTTATGGCCCGGAAATGTCCGGGAGTTGAAGAATGTGATCGAACGGGCTGCCTGGTTCAGCGAGAATCAAGCGATTCAATCAGACAACATTCTGTTCAGCTACCAGCTGGGAACCGCTGACAGTCGCCAGGGTATGCCAATGCCTCCGGACATTCCATCCGATATCAAATCCTTATCAACGTTAATGGGACAATACGAGCAGCAGATTATCTCCCAAGGACTCAAATCATCTAAGAGTATTCGCGGTGCGGCAAGAGCATTGAACATCTCCCATACGGCCCTGTTGAACAAAATTAAAAAATACAAGCTACAGGTGGAAAGATAACTTTCCAAATTGGCAACCTTCCTAACCAATCAGAATACACATACAATACAAGGTGTTGGGCTATTTGTGGCTGTATTGGCAATAAATAATACAAAAAATGCATCCATGCCTTCTCGATCGCTGCTTTTTGAAATCGAAAAACGATTTTTTCAGTGACCTTATCGTTATTTTTTTTTGTAAATATCATACTATATTAAAATAATATTTCTAGTGTCTTATTAAATAATACTTGAACCTTTACATAAGGTTTGGCATCGTGGACTGGTTTTTTTATAATAGGGGCAAGCAAATTGGCACCGTTTTTGCGTCTTGAATTGAGTGATCGCCGATGTTTTTAGAATCAATGGGTGCTTAACGGTATTCGTTAACCATTCGATGACAAATTGATTCAACGCAAAACTTACTTAATTCGTAATTGAGGAGGCAAAATGATAGTCGGTATTTTAAAGGAAATTAAAACTGAAGAAAACCGCGTTTCCATGACGCCGGCCGGCGCGGAGGTGATGCGACAGAACGGACACGCAGTACTGGTCGAAACGAAGGCCGGAAATGGCAGTGGTTTTGAAGATGCCGCGTACTTGAAAACGGGAGCGGAAATAACTGAAACGCCAATGGAAATTTACGAGCGTTGCGATATGGTTATGCATGTGAAAGAACCGCTTGAAAGTGAATATGAGATGATACGGGAAAACCAGATCGTGTTCACCTATCTTCACCTTGCCGCCAATGAACCGCTGACGCAGGCCTTGATGAAATCGGGTTCGATCTGTATCGCCTATGAAACCATTCAAAAAATGGACGGATCGTTGCCCCTATTAACGCCCATGAGTGAAGTTGCAGGCAGAATGGCGATACAACAAGGCGCCAAGTATTTGGAAATGACCCAGGGCGGAAATGGGGTTCTGTTGGGGGGTGTACCGGGTGTCGACCCTGGAACAGTTGTGATTATCGGCGGGGGGATTGTGGGCGTAAACGCCGCCAAAATGGCCTGCGGACTCGGTGCCAAAGTATATTTGCTCGATATGAACCTTGACCGGCTGCGTTATCTAAGCGATGTCATGCCGGCCAACTGTTTCTTGCTGATGTCCAGCCCGAAGACCGTCCGTGATTTAATCCGGCGCGCAGACGTGGTTGTCGGTGCCGTTTTAATTCCGGGCGCCAAAGCTCCGCGATTGATTACCCGCAATATGCTCAAATCCATGAAGCAAGGCGCTGTCATAGTGGATGTCGCCATCGATCAAGGTGGGTGTTTCGAAACGAGCCATGCCACTACCCATTCGAATCCGATTTATACCGTTGACGGCGTTGTTCACTACTGTGTGGCAAATATGCCGGGAGCTGTGCCGAAAACGTCCACCCTGGCACTTTCCAATGCAACACTCCCCTATGCGGTTGAAATTGCAAATAAAGGCTGGAAAGCAGCTATGCGAACCAATCCGGAAATCGTTCCAGGCGCCAACGTGCTCAACGGTAACGTTACCTGTAAAGGGGTTGCCGATGCGTTCGATATAGCGTATACGCCCATAGAAACGATGCTGTAATATAACCCCGGTACGGACACCCGACATGCCGATTCGACTTTTAATCATCGATGACGAACCCGATATTCGCACATATCTCATGGCGGCATTAGCGGATAGCGGATATACGACATTTGAACTGACCGAAGAAGATTCGATTACCGATGCCGCCATCGCATTGAATCCGAATTTGATTTTGCTCGATATCATGATGCCCCTGCGGTCTGGTTTGTCGATCTATGCGGAGCTTCGGCAAAATCCCGCCACTCGGACCATACCGGTTGTTCTGATGACCGGTATGACATGGGAGACCGAGTTAAGCAATGAGGCGCTTACCGAACGCCTTTCAGATCAGCAGGTTCCAATGCCCGACGGCTTGATTGAAAAACCCATTGATATGGAAAAATTAAAGACATTGATCAACAAGCTTTCAAGGTGATGCCATGACAACCATACTTCCCCCAACCGATCTGAGCAACTGGATCAAGGAAAAACTCTTTCATGCCGTACCCATGGGAATCGCAGTAATCGATCCGGATTTCAATGTGGTTTATGCAAACGAGGCATTTCAAAACATGTTCGGCGATTGGCACCATCGCAAATGCTATGATGTTTACAAGGACCGTGATTCCATTTGCCTCACTTGCAAAGGTGCGGAAGCATTCCAAGATGGCCTTCCGCGTATCAACGAAGAGAGCGGATACAACAAGGAAGGCAAATTCACCCGATACATCAAGCACACGGTACCCGTGGCGGATGAAAGTGGAAGTATACCCTATCTAATTGAAATGTGTACGGATATTACCGAAACCGAACAAATCAGAAGGGAGTATGAGCTTCTGTTCGACCATATTCCCTGTAATATTCTTCTCATTGATCGAGATTTTCGAATTGTAAAAACCAATCGGCATATGCGCCAACTTCTCGGTAACATCGCCAGCCAACATTGCTATCAAGGGTTGAAGGGATTCGATCACCAGTGCAGTGAATGTACGGCTCGACAGACATTCCAGGATGGAAAACAACATACCGGTCATCATGTATGGACAACGCGCACGGGCGAAACCGTCCACCTGTATGTCATTACGCTTCCCATACGAATGGAAAATGGACATTTCGACCTGGTTATGGAAATGGCGGTTGATATTACCCAGACTGTGAAACTCGAGGAAGGTATCCAATATGCCCATTCGTTTTTGAAAACCATCATTTCCACTTCCATGGATGGCATTTTTGCCGTTGATGAATCCGGCGACGTAACGCTCATGAATCCATCCGCGATGCATATATTTAAGATTCCGGAAGATCGATCTGTTTCGAGGCGGGATTTAGAGGCAATGCTTCCGGAAAAAATTCTGGAATGCGTTCCCGGCGGCGGTAAATATACCCACACACCGGAAACCGTTATCGCCAATATGGAAGGCGAGGAGATTCCGGTACGTCTGGTAGGCAATCAATTGATTATCGGTGACACCTACCAGGGAATGGCGTTTTCCATCCAGGATTTGAGCGAAATTAAACGGCTCGAACGTGGCAAGTTGGAAGCCGAGCGTCTTGCCGCCGTGGGGCAGACGGTCGCCGGGTTGGCCCATGGGGTCAAAAACCTTATCAATGCGCTTGAGGGGGGCATGTACATGCTTAGCACGGGCATCGGTAAGGGAAATATAGATCGCGTTCAGAAAGGGGTGGATATGCTCTCGCGCAATATCGACCGGATATCCGTTTTTGTCAAAGCATTTTTGGGCTTTTCAAAGGGACGCGAAATACATGTGGAACAGAATAAACCAGAGGCGATCGCCAACGAGGTCGTTGAAATCTATGCAACAAAAGCCCAACAATACGGCATTGAATTGGCATCGGATTATAAAGATCTACTCGATCCCGCGCCAATCGATTATGAAAGTATGCTCGAGTGCCTGACCAACCTCGTGGGCAATGCGATCGACGCCTGCCGCGTCAGTGATTCGGGCAAAGGCTCCAAGGTAACCATCCGGATCCGGGAGGAAAAAGGCATCATTATTTACGAGGTCGTCGATGATGGGTGCGGTATGGATTATGATGTTAAAAAGAAGGTGTTTACAACCTTTTTCACAACAAAAGGACTAGGTGGCACGGGTTTGGGGTTGTTGATGACCAAGAAAATCGTACAGGAGCATGGCGGCACGATCGATGTCACCACCGTACCGGGTAAAGGGACCACCTTCCGAATTAAACTGCCGCGATCTCGACTGCCGAAATTAATAACCGATCAAACTTGATTCTCAAGCCCGCAGCTGATAATCAAGTTTCAATGCTATCATAAACACAACCTGGGAGGTAGGCATGAATCCACAGAATTTTGTGAGCAAAATTAAATGGCTTGGCCACGATTCATTTCGACTGGACGCCTCAAAGACTGTCTATTTTGATCCATACGAGATTTCATCCAACCCGAGCGCGGATATTATTTTGATAACCCACGAACATTTTGACCATTGCTCCCCCGAAGATGTGGCCAAAATACAGACCGAGCAAACCGTTATCGTTACGGAAAAAGATTCCGCTGCAAAGCTTTCCGGCGATGTTCGAATTCTGGCGCCGGGAGAAAGCCTCTCCATTGGCGATGTGACCATTGAGGCCGTTCGCGCCTATAATACTGATAAGGATTTCCATCCAAAGAAAAACGACTGGCTTGGATTTATCGTTGAAATGGACGGCATCCGTATCTACCATGCCGGTGATACCGATCATATACCGGAAATGCGCGACGTTAAAACGGATATTGCATTGTTGCCGGTTTCGGGCACCTATGTCATGACCGCAAATGAAGCGGTGTCGGCAGCCCTGGACATCGAACCGAAAATTGCCATTCCCATGCACTACGGCGCAATTGTGGGAACCGGTGAGGATGCGGATATATTCAAGTCGGAGCTGTCCGGTAGGATTGATGTAATTGTTTTACGTCAAGAATCCCCCGGATAAATTGACCCACCGCCTCAATGCCGTCCCTGTCTATAATTCGAAGCACCTGGGATCCAATCACTGCGATATCGGCTTTTCCCTTTAAAAAATCAATATCGGTTTTGTCTTTGACACCAAAACCAAGAGCCAGGGGAAGAGAGGTGGCGCTGCGGCATCGATGGAGATACTGTTCCAGGGTGCCGGAAAAAGCGGTCTCTTTTCCGGTGACACCTTTTCTGGCCACACAGTAAATAAATCCATCTGCATAGTTGGAAATATATCGCATCCGTTCGGTGGGCGTGTTTGGAGAGAAAATATAAATCGGTGCAAGCTGATCCTGTTTCATGCAGTGAATATATTGATCCGCCTCTTCCGGGGGTAAATCGGGCACGATGGCACCCTGAAGACCACAGGCGGCCATCTCCCGGGTGAAATGCTCAACGCCGTATTTATATAGTATGTTATAGTATGTCATGAACAAAAAGGGGATGTTATATAACCGGGTCACTTTCCGCGAAAAATCGAGGCATTGTCGAACCGTTATGCCGCTGGCGATGGCCTGTTGATTTGCATTGAGTATGACCGGTCCGTCGGCAATGGGTTCGGAAAAGGGGATTTGCATTTCGATCAGGTCGACACCGCTGTCCACCATGATCTGTATTATTTTCAAGGAATCTTCCAGCGATGGATATCCCAGAACGATATGCGTCATCAGGAGAATCTCTTTTTCCTTCAATCGGTCTTTCAAATAGGATTTAAGCATCATAATCCCCCGCTTTTTGTTGAATAAATGCCTGCCATTCGGGGTCGCCGAATGCATCGGCAATGATAAAAATGTCCTTATCACCCCGGCCGGATTGATTGATAATGATGATATCTTTTCTGTCCAAGACCGGCACCTCCTTGAATGCTTGGGCAAATGCATGACCGGATTCAAGCGCTGGTATCAGTCCTTCCTTTTTAATGGTGAGGGAAACCGCATCGAGTACCTCCCGATCTGTTACGGCTTCAAATCGAACCCGTCCGGTTTTCGACAATCCGGAAAGAATGGGTGAGACGCCCACATAATCCAGACCGGCTGCCACACTGTGGGTCTCGCGCATCTGCCCATCATCGTCTTGCAGGAAATAGCTTTTATACCCCTGCGCAACGCCGACACTGGCATCGGGAGAAGAAAGTCGTGTCGCGTGTTGACCGGTTTCCAATCCATGACCGGCCGCCTCGACACCAACAAGGGATACCGGGTCATCCAGAAATCCAGAGAAGATTCCCAATGCATTAGACCCGCCTCCGACACAGGCATAGATGCGTGATGGCAAGCGCCCTTCTTTTTCCAATATTTGCCGCCGCGCTTCCTGGCCGATAATCGATTGAAAAAAGGTAACCATCTCCGGAAAGGGGTGAGGTCCGCAGGCGGTCCCCAGTACATAATGGGTGGTGTCCATGTTGCCGGCCCAATCCCTGAACGCCTCATTAATGGCATCTTTTAAAATACGGGTGCCCTCTTTCACCGGCACCACCGTTGCCCCAAGGCGCTCCATCCAAAACACATTCGGCCGTTGTCGCCGTACATCCACTTCTCCCATGTAGATGGTGCAGTCGAAGCCGAATTTGGCTGCCATGGTGGCCGTTGCGACACCATGTTGACCGGCACCCGTTTCGGCAATAACCCGTGTTTTACCCATTTGCTTGACCAGAAGTCCCTGCCCCATTACGTTATTGGCCTTATGAGCGCCCGTATGGTTCAGGTCCTCGCGTTTAACAAAAATTCTGGCACCACCGAAATGTTCGGTCAAATTCTCGGCAAAGGTAATGGGCGTTGGTCTGCAGGAATAGGTTGACATCAGATTCTCGTAGCGTGCCCAAAAGGACGGGTCATTTTTTACGGATTCAAAGGTTTGCGCCAATTCTTCAAATGTGGCAACAAGGATTTCAGGAAGAAAGGCGCCGCCAAATTCTTCATAGTACCCCCTGGTTTTCATAGAAAGTTTCTCCTAAATTTTGTGAAAATACAAACCGATCCGTTCGACAAAATAATTCCGAGAAGATGCCGTTTTCCATCTTGTGAAAATGAAGGTAACGGCGGACCAAGAGGATCGGCGTTTTCGGGTTGACGGATAACGGGTATGCCCGTAATTGATCTGGATATACGATGCGAAATGTCTGTTTG
>JAFDDL010000126.1 GCA_019310865.1 Deltaproteobacteria bacterium
TCGCATATTGCCTTTATCTCAACGGCACACACGGAGGTCGATATGGACGAGCTCCTGCGGGTTCTCAAGGTCAGCCTTGAGGGGTGTTTTCAAGATCACTGAGAGAAACGCCGGGGCGAACTTATCCAAAAGGAGTCAGACATGGGTACCATTATGACGGTTTTGGGGCCGATTAAACCGAAAGCACTTGGCCTGACGTCTATGCACGAGCATATTCTCTACAACGGAAGCATCTATCGTCGTCGATTTCTCAAAGTCTTGCCACCGGAAGATGAACTTCCGGTGAAACCCGATGACCTGGTCACTTTGGAGAACATCACGTTTCACAAGCAGAATTTTTTAATGTCCTGGGATGCCTGCAGCATGTATGATGAATCGGTGATGACCGATGAGATGGCAGATTTCAAAGCGTCCGGTGGATCCGCCATGGTGGATATGAGTGTGCCGGGTCTGCGGAGCAATCTCAATGCCATCCGTCGAATATCGAAGAAAGCCGGTGTCCACATTGTGGCCACCACCGGGTTGTATTCCGAAGACTCCTGGCCTGTGGACTTCCAGGATATGAGCACCGATCAATACGCTGCTTACATGCGCGAAGAGATTCAAAACGGTATAGAAGATACCGGCATCCGGGCCGGACATATCAAGGTGGCCATTGAAACAGGCCCCACCGAACAGGGGAAAAAGTTGTTAAAGGCGGTTGCCGAAATCTCCAACGAGACCGGTCTTTCGGCTTCAATTCACCACGGCATGAGAATGACGCTCGATGAGATCCGGGACATCATGAAGATTCTCCTCAGAGCCGGAATGGACCCCTCGCGCACCATCATGAGTCACATGCAAAACTCGATATCCTGCATGGAGCTTAAAAAGCTTGTACGGGATCCGGCCACCAGAACCCTGAGCCTCGATTTCAACAAAGAGGTTCTCGACCAGGGATTTAACGTCGCCCATGATTGTTTTGGGCAGGATTTCAGAATAATTTCGCTTGGGACAGTGCTACCGGCCGATTGGCAGAATATCGCGGCGATCTACGAGCTTTGTCGGGACGGATATGCCGGTCAGATCGTGTTGGCCACGGATACGTTTCTAAAGATTCTGACACGACGCTTCGGTGGGGGGGGATATGTTTACCTGACCACCTGCGTCCTGCCGCAGCTGGAACAGGTGGGTGTTGCAAAGAAAGCCATTGAAAAGATGACGGTTGAAAATCCCGCCCGCTTGCTGGCGGGGGAATAGATTATTGTTATAGAGGAGGTATATAATGCTTAGTGAGAGTATGAAAAAAAAATGGTTGGAAATTTCTAATTCAGAAGATTTTCATGTCAGCGATCCAGCGTTTAGTTTCATTGAACTTCGAATTCATGACGATGTTCCGACCATGATGCAGACGCCCATTGCTTGGGACGCAGAGGACATGATCGGCGCCGATGCCGTTTTCATCGGAATACCGTGGGAAGGCGGCGTGCCGGCCGGAGACGGAAGCAGTTTTGTGAGCTGCGGTCCCCGTGAGGTCAGGCTTGGTGTCACCGAAGGTCGATCAGGGGCTTGGGATTCACCGGACCATATTCGAAAATGCTCCAAGACTTACACCCTGCCCGGCACGGGCGGATTCTTCCCTGAAATTGCGCCGGACTTCAAGCTGATTGACCACATCGAGATTATGGACTATGGGAACGTTACCCTCGATACCCTGGACGCGGAAGAGGCCGGAAGGCTGGCCATCTCGAAAGTGAGCGACATCGTGAAAGCCGGTGCGGTACCCCTGGTGTTTGGCGGCGATCACATGATACCCTATCCCGTGGTTCGGGCTATATCCGACAATACGGAGGGGAAAACCGGAATCATCTGGTTCGACAAGCATTATGATGTGGGATATGGCGGTAAATCCCCGCGGCCCTATAATACGTTCACCCGGCTCAACGCCGAGAATGCCATGTACCGGATTTTGGAATCATGCGACGTGGACCCTGAAAATATCTGCCTGATCGGTATTGGCGGCGGGAATTACAATTCGCCCGGCATGCTGAAGGTTGCCCGTGAACTAGGCCTGACCATATTTACCCACGAAGATATCCTCAATCAGGGGATGGCCGAAGTGGTCAGCAGGGCGATTGAAGTCACCAGCAGGGGGACGGAAAGAACCTATATCACCGTGGATGTAGACGCCATGGATTCCATGACATTCCCGGCCCAGAAGTATCCGGATCCCGTAGGGATTTCATTTCAGGAGATGATGCAGGCAATGAGAATGATATCCACGCAAACGAATGTTGCCGGAATCGATACGTGCTGCATCGGTCCTGCCTATGACGTGAACGGCGTGGGGGGGATGGGGGCCTGCCGGATGTATATCGAGATCCTCAAAGGCCTGGCCATAAAAAAAATGGGAAGATGAGAAAACCGGCCACCTGAAAAAAAATATGAGGAACCAATATGGAAATTTACAAGACCAGCAAATCTGATGAACTGATGAAGGTCGCCAAGGAGGTGATTCCCGGTGCGGCCATGAGTAATTTTCGCAAAGACACGGATTATCATCCGATCTACATGACCCACGGAAAAGATGCTCGGCTATATGATGTGGATGGAAACGAGTATATCGATTACAGCCTGAGTTACGGGCCCGCTATTTTGGGACACAGCAACGCGCATTTGATATCGGCCATCGAAAAGCAGGCCCGTCGACTCTATTCTGCTGATGTCAGTACCCTGGAGATAACAGCGGCGCAGAAGGTGGCCAAGCACCTCGCCTCGGCGGAATTGGTGCGTTTCGCCTGTTCCGGAACGGATGCCAACTACAATGCCCTTCGGGCGGCCCGTGCCTACACCGGCAAGAACATGTTTGTCCGCTGCAACGGCCATTATCATGGGGGGCTTGACAATCTGCTGGGCGGGATTGTGACGGATCCGGAAAATCCGGTGGCGCAGCACGGCGAGCTGGCGGAAGATATCTTTTCCATTATGGTCAACACCGACGGCAGATCCAAGGCGGCGCTGAGCGAATGTTATATTATTGAATACAACGATCTGCCGGCTCTGGAGAAGCTGTTTTCAAAGTTCGGGGATGACATTGCCGCTCTTCTCATGGAGCCGACCATGGTCAATGCAAACGGCTGCATGCCCGAACCCGGTTATCTTCAAGGGGTTCGGGAGTTGTGCACGAAACACAACGTGGTGCTTATTTTCGATGAGGTGCTTACCGCGTGGCGCATCGGCCTCAACGGCGCCCAAGGCTACTTCGGTGTGACGCCGGACATGACCACCATGGCCAAGGCCCTGGGCGGTGGTTTGCCG
The DNA here is from genome assembly GCA_019310865.1 of Deltaproteobacteria bacterium. The sequence goes on from JAFDDL010000126.1 coordinate 3,298, forward strand.
GTGTCGTCTTTTGTCGGAAAGCGTGAAATCATGGATGTCATCACGTCAACCGAAACGATGGCCGGTGGTACCTACAACGGTCATCCACTGGCCATGGCGGCCGTCATTGCAAACATCGAGGAACTGGAAAAAAATGAAGGCGAGGTCTATCATCGCATTCACAAGATGGGTATGGCGCTAAAAGAAGGGCTGGATGAATTGGCCCGGAAACACGATATCCCACTGTTGCTTCAGGGATTTCCCGGGGCCTGGACCACGGTGATCACCAGAAAAGAAAAGATCATCAACCATGCGGACAGTGTGGAAAATGCGGATCTGTTTAGCGCCCTTCAATTCGGGGGGCTTTTAAAGAAGAGAGGTGTTCTGACGAATTTTCGCTTCTGTACCTCTGCTGTTCATACGGAAAAAGACATAGCGGATACCCTGGAGCGGGCAGAAGATGCCATGAAGGAGATGAAGCGCACAGGTGTTTGAAACCACGTCTATGGTTAATCCTGTTCCAGATGGAATGATTAAAAAAGGAAGGTGATGGGAATGGACAAAAAAAAATCAGCTGTTTTTGATGTTTCTGAAAAAGAAATTCTCCAAGTGGGTATCGTCGTTGGCGATGTGGTGAAAACCGCTAAACAGTATTCGAAGATCTTCGGTATCGGCCCCTGGGCCTTTTTCGATGGTGTGGGGTCGGATTACATTTTGCATGGCCGGCCGATAAATGAAGAATCTGCCATTCGAATGGGATTGGCCAAGCTCGGCAGACTTGAGATCGAGCTGTTGCAGCCGCTCTGGGGACCGAGCAGCCATAGAGAGTTTCTTCAAACCCGGGGAGAAGGGGTCCATCACCTAAGCTTCGACGTGGTGGAAAATCGCGGCGAATTCGTAGCTGCGCTTAAGGGACACGGCATTGAAGTTGAGATGGAAGCCAGTGTGGACGGGGCCTATACGGCTTCTTACATGTCGACCCGGAAACAGCTGGGAACCATCTTCGAAGCATTGGAAGTAATTTCAGAAGATGCATACAGCAAGATGACACCGTGGGGTATTTACGAGCCCCAAGGCCCCGGGATTATCAACCTGGCGGGAAAAGAAATCGTTCAGGTGGGGATCGTCACAGACAATGCCGAGAAAATGGCCGGGAATTACGAGGAAATATTCGGCATCGGCCCCTGGGAATTTATGGAGTTCAAGCATCCGGAGGCAGTCGGCCATAATTGGCACGGTGTTACGTTCACGCAAAGCGATGATTCTCTGATTCGGGCGGCATTTGCAAATATCGGCAGCCTTCAAATCGAGTTGCTCGAGCCGGTTACCGGCGCCGGGACCCACATGGAGTTTTTGAAAACAAAAGGCGTTGGTGTTCACCACATCAGCTTTGATTTCATAGATGACTACCGTGAGGTTGTCGCCGCTTTGGAAAAAAATGGTATCGATTCTGAAATGGATGGAAGTATGCAGGTTGAGGGAGAAACACTAGCTTTTAATTACCTGGATACGCGCTGCGTGCTGGGTACCATATTAGAGGTGGTCGGCCTCTAATTAATTATTAAGTGCCCATCCACAAATGGCTAATTTTCCCGATTTCTGTGTCAGGTGAAAATTTTAATCCTCGGAATACTCAATGTATGCCTGCGGTTAAAATTTTCCCCTTCCTTGAACTCGGAAAAATTATCCTATTTCTGGATGGACACTATTTAAGGAGGGCATTCAATGGACAATAAATCAGACGGCCGGGTCGTGTTGATCACCGGCGCATCATCCGGAATCGGAAAGGCCTGTGCTCAGCATCTTCACGGGAAGGGATTGAAAGTATACGGAACCAGTCGCAAGGGCCCCAAGCCCTGGGAGGCATCGGCGGAACCATCGGCTTCCGATCATTCCGATTCCTTTGAAATGCTGGGAATAGATGTTTCAAATGATGATGCAGTTCAAGGGGGCATTCGGTATATATTGGAAAAAGAGGGACGTCTGGACATTGTCATAAACAATGCCGGGGTCGGCATTGCCGGCGCCTTGGAGGACGTTTCAATGGAGGAATGCCGGAGCGTGTTTGAGACCAATCTCTATGGTATTATACGGGTATGCCAGGCGGTGATTCCGACCATGCGAGAACAAAAATCAGGGTATATCATCAATGTCGGTTCATTGGGCGGCCTATTTGGGATGCCGTTTGACAGTATTTATTGTGCCAGCAAGCATGCTGTGGAGGGGCTCACCGAAACCCTGCGGATGGAAATAAAGCAATTTGGCATCAAGACCGTTCTCATCGAACCCGGAGATATTGATACCGGGATTTCCTCTAGAACCCCGTCAGCAGAAAAAGCCCAAACCAATCCGGTTTATCTGGACATATTTAATAAAGTTTGTACCGCTGCAGTCGAGAACGAGAGCGATGGTTCGCCGTCCGAAACGGTTGCATTATTGGTGGAACGAATCATCAACACCGCCTCGCCCCGGCTGCGCTACAAGGTGGGCCCCGCGTTTCAGAAAGTAACGATCCCGTTGAAACGGATCCTGCCCCAGGGAGCGTTTGAATGGATTATCATGAAAAATTATAACATGATCGGTTGAGTCGTATGCGAACCTTGAACAATGACAATGTTGACCAGGCACTGGTTACAACCGATCAGGTCCCGGCCGGGAGGATTTAAGAATGGAAAAAGATCCCAGCAACAAGCTATCACTATCTGTAAAGATCGGATACGGTTCCGCCGAGATATCCGGCTCGATGATCTGGATTATATTTTATCTTTATTTCATGTACTTTCTGACGGATGTGGTCCATCTCGATCCGGGGACGGCGGGCTTGATACTGGCGGTTGCTACCTTATGGGACGCGGTTGCAGGTCTTTTCGTTGGGGTTATGTCCGACCAATTAAAAAGTCGCTGGGGAAGAAGAAGGCCCTTCCTTCTCGCAGTTGCGGTTCCCTATGGTATTGCAGCCTGGTTGTTGTTTACGGATTTCAGCCTGGGACCTGTCATGACACAAATCTATTTTTTCGCTATGGTCATTATCTACTGGAGCTGCATGGCCCTTTTGAATATTCCGTATACCGCCCTTGCCGCGGAGATGACCCAGAATTATGACGATCGGATGAGCCTGGTCAGTTACCGGGCCGTAGCGGGACAGGTTTTCGGTATCGCCGCTGCGTCGTTGCCGTTGATTCTGGCCGCCTATTTTGGTGAGGCGTTCGGATCTATGAAAATCGGCTGGTCCCTGATGGCGGCTGCCTTTGGTTTTTTCTCTATATTCCCCATCCTGCATACCTGGCGAGCCACCAGAGGATACGAGTTGTTCCCGGAATCTTCCGCCGTTAAAATAAAAGAAATGATCAGAGCGCTTACCGGCAATCGCCCCTTTCGATACACGATCGCCATTTGGACCACCGGCATTATTGGGGCGAATTTAGGAGGAGCAGTTTTTATTTATTTTATGAAGTACCGGATGGGATTCGATGAAAGCAAGATTTCCACTGCATTTCTCGTATTTTTCGTCGGTGGCTTTTTATACATTCCGCTCATCAATTATATATCAGCCAAAACCGAAAAGCGCTGGGCCTTTATCATATTTTCGGCACTGTGGATGCTGCCCATGTGCTGCGGGATGCTTTGGGTTGGGCCTGAAACCGAGATCTGGTATTGGATATTTTTATCTATTATGTCGGTGGGAAGCATCCTGGTGTACATTATGGGATGGTCCATGATACCGGATGTCGTGGAGGTGGATGAATGTAAATCCGGCCAACGCCGCGAAGGTGTTTACTTTGCAGTCGCCGCCTTTATTCAAAAGGCCGGGAGTGCCCTAGCGCTGTGGTTCGTGGGTTTTGTTCTCTCGCGGGTGGGATATGTCCCGGATGTCGAGCAAACGGAAAACGTCATGTGGTGTATCCGATTGCTCACAGGCATTGCCCCGGTGTTCTTTATCATCGCTGCAATGATTTTTGCCTATCTACTGCCCCTGACCCGCGAAAAACACCAGGCCCTGTGTGAAATTATATCCTGTAAAAAGGATGGAAAGGCCTATGACCTGACGTGCGTAGAAGATATACTGCCAACTAAATAGGGCCCATCCAAAAAAAATGGAGATCATTCAATGAAACTCAAGGAGATTCAAACCCAGGATGATATCCGTGCACTGTTCAAAGATAGGGAAGTTGAGTACGTGCATGTGGCAATGGTGGATCACCAGGGCCAATTCCGGGGAAAATGCATTGCCGGGGAACACTTTCTAAAAGGTCTTCAAAGCGGCATACCGATGGATGAACATATGAATGCCGCGGATTTTAAGGACGCGCACATCATCCCGGGATTTTTTGATGAAACCGTGGAACACGGCGATGTACCCTGCCGCATTGTACCCGAATCATGTCGGGAAATCCCGTGGGAACATCCCAGGCGGAACCTGTTTTTCCTGCTTGAATATCAGGAAAAGGGATCGGACATCGATCCACGCCGAATCTGCCGAAACGTCATGGAGAAATTCGAAGGCCTGGGCTTTAGCATTCATCAGGCCATCGAATACGAATTCATGCTATTTAACGAAACCCCCCGTTCGGTTCGTGAAAAGGGCTACCGAAATTTAGACCTGATGGTGCCCATGGATCTTGCCGTCTACAAATCCAGCATGGTCCATACCGTATGGTCTGAGTTTTTCAATGACCTGATCGATGTCATGACCACGATGGACATTGATCTGGAGACCCTTCATTGGGAGCTGGGACAGAGTTTTGCCGAAGCCACCATCCAGTATGAAAACGGGATGCGTGCCATCGATAATGCATCCGTTTTCAAGACGTTTGCCAAGGCCTTTGCCATGCGTCGCGATTTGCTGCTGTCCTTTATGGCCCGATGGTCCAATGAGGCAGACGGCAGCGGAAGCCATATCCATGTCAGCCTGCGCGATGACCAGGGCAAGCCGGTGTTTTACGATGAAAACGCTGAGCATGGAATGAGCGCCGCCATGCGTCATTTTATCGGCGGGCTTCAAAAATTGCTACCGGAGTTGTTTGTCCTGCTGGCGCCCAATGTCAACTCTTACAAGCGCTTTGTTCCGGATATTTATGCGCCCATGGCCGCCACCTGGGGCCTTGAAAACAAAACCTGCGCTATCCGGGCCATCACAGGCGCACCCAATTCCCAGCGGGTTGAATGTCGCGTGGCCGGGGCCGATGCCAATCCCTACCTGATATCAGCGTGCGTTTTGGGTGCGGGGCTGTGGGGTATTCAAAACAAGGTGGCGCCATCGGATCCCACCTTCGGCAGTGCCTGGATCCAGATGGAAAACGTGCCCCTTGAATATCATTTTCCGGATAGCTTTCGGAGAGCCATTGGCCGATTTCGAAATTCTGAAGTGGCAAAGCAGCTTTATGGAGAAAGATTCGTCCAAATCTTTTCGGATTACCGGGACGGTCAGGAAAGTAAATTCCGGCAGTTTATAACCGATAAGGAGCTGGAATGGTTTTTGGAATTATCGTGATCATTAAGCCCTTTTAACTGAAAACCTTTGGGGGTGCATGCAAAGAAAGGACAATATTATGACGGAAATTATGACTGTTTCAGGCCCGATTAAAGCCGAAGATTTAGGCCGGATGATTCCGTTTGCTTGGAGAACATATCCTTTCTAAAGCATAATTTTAGTCTCAGTTGGGATGCGGTCACCATGGACAATGAATCGGTGATGACTTCAGAAATGGCTGATTTTAAAGCCTCCGGAGGATCCGCCATGGTGGACATGAGTACGCCCGGTCTGAGAAGCGACCTGCCGGCAATCCGCCGCATCTCGAAAAAAACAGGGGTTCATGTGGTTGCCACCACCGGACTGTATGCCGAAGACTCCTGGCCCGAAAAATATCGGGCCATGACAACCGATGAATATGTGCAATACATGCAGCAAGAGATCGAGCAGGGGATAGAAGACACCGGCATCCAGCCCGGTCATATAAAAGTTGCCATTGAAGAAGGTCCCACCGAACAGGGATTTAAACTATTAAAAGCGGTTGCCGGGGTTTCACAGGCAACCGGATATTCCGCTACCATTCACCAGGGCACGTTTATGACGCCGGAAGAGGTGAGAAAGATAATCGACACCTTGCTGACGGAAGGGATGAAACCGGAGCGGACCATCATCTGTCATGCCCAGGATTTCTTTGTCAATCCGGATCTGAAAACCTTGATTCAAGATCCCAATACCTGGAAACTGGATGTGGACTTTGTTAAAGAGCTTCTCGACGGGGGATTCAACATCTCTGTGGATTGTCTAGGCCATGCCTGGGATCTTGAACAGGTTGGATATATAAACCAGACCGACTGGCAGCGTTTGGCCGGATTGTATGCTCTGATCCAGGATGGCTATGCTGCTCAAATCGTCCTGGGAACCGACACCTATATGAACATGCTGGTGCGGCGATTCGGCGGTGAAGGGTACTGCCGACTGACCAATGGCATTATTCCCATGTTAAAGATTGCCGAGGTTTCCGATGAGACCATCGATCAGATAACCGTAAAGAATCCGGCCCGTTTGCTGGCATACGGATAAGGGGACTTGGAGATGGACCCAATCATAGATATCCATGCACATCTGGGTGACATTTGCTACCCGGGAGGCGGAGAAATAATTGAAAAAAAAGGTGTCCGCAAAAAACTATGGTTCGACACAACTTGCCTTTTTGAGTTCATGTTGTTTCGCGGAGGTGATAATATAGATGCCCAAAGCTTCGTGAATATGGACAAATGGTCCTACAAAAGGACTGTTATGGAAACCTTGGAGCGGAATAAAGCGGGAACCCGGGAGAACTTTGAAAAATCCATGAACAAGGCCGGTATCCGTTTTAGTGTTTCCCTGCCGGTACCCCCCTATGTGACGTTTGCCGACTTGAAAGCAGCAGCCGATAAAAACTCTGTCATTATACCCTTTACCGGAATCGATTTTACCCGGGAATATGATGTTGAATCCGAGCTTGCGGAGAACGTAAAAGCCGGCGCCAAGGGGATGAAGCTCCATCCGATTCTCCAGGGGGAAAAACTCACCAGCAAAAGAACCTTTGCAGGCGTTGAAGCCTTTGCGCCTCACAATCTGCCTGTCCTCATGCATACCGGCCTCACCCCCTATTATCCGGATAAGAACAATACCCTCATGGAGCAGCCTTCATACGGGGATATCAAGTATGTCCGTGAACTCGTAAAGGCATTTCCCAATGTGAACTTCATTATCGGCCATGGGGGATTGTTTCAGAAACAGGAAGCCATGGACACGCTGGGCAGCCGCAAGAATGTGTGGGTGGATACAACCTTTGGCAGCCCCGAAGTAATCCGGAATTATTTTAAGGCATACGGACCGGACCGGGTTTTATTCGGTTCCGATTGGCCGTGGGGAAACCGGAAGCCTGCCATACGGTGTTTGAAAAAAGCTTGTCAAGGAGACAAAAGCCTCGAAAGAAGAATTTTCTTTGAAAATGCAACAGAGTTGATGCAACTTGATGGAGTATCTGATTGTGGCGAATGAAAACAACCGGAGACTGACCCAGCGTTTTGGCAAGTTTTATGCCTGTGGGCACAGCAACTTGCGGATAAAGATGTCGGACATCATGCCAATAAAGCTTTTTATTGACAGAGGCAAAGGCAGCCGGTTTTGGGATGCGGACGGAAAGGATTAGCAAAGGGGTCAAGTCCGCTCTTGCAAAGGGGTCAAGTCCGCTCTTGGCTCTTTTCAACTATTTCTCCAGTTTATCCAAACGGATTCGCAGCTTACGACCCCCGGTCAGGCTCTTTTTCATAACTACCCGCCAATCCGGCACGCAGGGAGTTCCGGTGGATATATCGAACGGCCTGCAGTAAGTAGCTGTCCGTGTTGATTAGAGTGGATCCGTTGTATCGCCCCCGGAAAAGCTAACTGTCGCATTGGTGGTGGCGATTGTATC
>JAFDDL010000736.1 GCA_019310865.1 Deltaproteobacteria bacterium
GTTCGATGTCGGTGCCACTGCTGTTGACCTCGATCTCGTTCTCCGACGTGTCGGGCACTCGTTTAACGCATACTAAGATTTCCATAATCCCTCCCAATTCCATTTGCTCCGGTCTAACCGGATGTTTTAATACCTTCTCATTCTGGGTTCATGATTTCCAATTGCTGATCCACCAGCTGTACCAGGTCGATCACCTCCATTTTCCCTTCCAGCCCACTGGTTTTGATGGCATCAGCGATATTGATCATACAAAACGGGCAGGCCGTAACGATGACATTTGCTCCGGCCTGCTTGGCCATGTCGACCCGAAGCGTTCCCATGCGTGTCTCTTCGATGGGCTCATAATAAAGCATCAACCCACCGGCATCGAGCACATCCCGGGGAATATCATACAGGTCGTTGTGACGACCCAGGTAGCATGGGTCGTGATAGGTAAACACCTGCCCGGCATCTTCCATCGCCTTGAGGCGAAGGGCGCCGGATTGAACCGCCTCGGCTATAAATTCGCTGATGTGGGAAACCGGGGGAATATCCGAGTAATCGTTTTTCAAGGCATTGTAGGCATGGGGATCTGCGGTCACGATTCGCGAAGCGCCGGAGGCTTCAATGGCATCCAGATTCTTCTCCTTAAGGTCCATAAAGAGCATCTCCTCACCGAATCGTCTGACCTCGTGACCACTGTCTTTTTCAAGCGGGCCAAGAATTCCAAAATCGATTCCGATTGCCGCCAGCACGCGGCTGGTGGACTGGCCGATGCCCTGGACCTGATCATCAAAGGATGTGGCGCTGTCCACGAAAAAGAGCGTCTCGGCGGTTTCCTTTTTGCCCACGATCTTGACCGGCACCTCCTCAGCGATTTCCTTGGTCCATTCGGCACGCTTCTTTTCCATTTTGCCATAGGGATTCCCACGTTTTTCAAGGGCTCGAAGGGGTTTTTGGAGCGACTGGGGAACCATGCCCTCATCGACCATGCCCCTTCGCAAATCAATCATTTTGTCAATGTACTCAATGGCCACCGGGCATTCCTCCTCACAGGCGCCGCAGGTGGTACACGACCAGATTTCATCCTCACTATAAACAAACCCCATCAGCGGTTCTTCATTTTTCACCATGGGACCGGTTACCGGATAGTGTTTATAGGCATAATCTCGGCCCTTCAGGGAAATAAACCGGGGCGACAGCGGACGCCCCACGGCGTTTGCCGGACATTGATCGGAGCAGCGGCCGCAATCGGCGCAGGCATAAAAATCGAGGACATGCTTCCAGGTGAAATCTTCAAAAACCTTCACACCGAAAGATTCCAACTCCTCCACCTGATCTTCGGACACGCCCCATTTTACCGGTTTGATGCTGCCCTTTTTCAGTTTCATGAAAAAAACATTGAAGGGACCGGTCATGATATGAAACAGGCGCCCAAAGGGCAGCACGCAAATGAAGGCAAACAGCAGGATGCTGAATCCGAAATAACCGATCAGATGAATCGATTGAAGCGTCGACATGGTATTCCCGGAAAACAATGCGCCGGCTATCCAGACACCACTGCCGGGAATCAGAAGCTTGGCATCGGCGCCTTGCTTGAGTTGGGCAGCTGCAAGACTTCCCTGAAACAGCATATCACAAACCATGATGGTGCCCAGCAGCACCATGAGCAGCACCGCTTCCCGGCTTCGATCGATGCCATAACTTTCAGGGACATCATAGCGTTCCGGTTTAAATATCCCACGGCGAATGACAGCCACGATGCAGGCAATAAGCACAACGGTTTCGGCCACATCGGCCAATCCGCCATAAACGGTTCCCACGATGCCGCCGAATCCGGGAATAATGAAACCATCGACAATACCCGACACCACCAGGGTAATCGCCCGCAACGATAATACGATCACGCTGATCAGAATGCTGATATGAATGGCGGCGGCAAACGTATATCGCGGCATTCGGTGGTGGGGCAGTTCATAGGTGTTCCAAAGGCGTTTTTTGACTTGGTCGAGCCGAAAGTCCGGTGCGAATCGAGCCAGGGGTTTCATGCGTTTTGCAATAAGATAAGTCAGCAAGCCGATTCCAATAAGCGGAATCAACAGGGAAACAACCGCTGAGGGCATAAACAGTATTGACGCTTTTGCCGGAGATATCAATATAGGTTCCATCGGTATCTTACCTTACTCCTTTCGAGCTAAAAGGTCATAGGTGCAGGACGCAAGCGGAAGCACTGATTTGAAATCATTGAATCCGCTCGATCAGATCTGATCATTCAAATAGTCAGTACTACAAAGCCATATTAAAACTGTCAAGATAATCAATTTGGGGGACGTTCACAATTTGGGGGACGTTCATGCATAAATGCATAACTGGTTAGTTAGTGTCCATCCAGAAATAGGCAAATTCGATGTCTGCGCTTATCTGGTTGAGATCAAGGCTTGCGAAAAATTTTACCACAGGCATATGGTTGATATCGGAGTCTTCGCTTACCTTTTCGCGTAACGCAGATATCGAGCAAATTGGCCATTTGTGGATGGGCACTAGTTATGCATTTATGCATGAACGTCCCCCCTTTAACTCAGTTGGGCAGCCTGTCCGGTGCTTTCACGATTAAACACCCATCAATAACAATCGGTGCTGGTTACTTCCCGCCAAATGAATCATCAGACATCTCAACGGCGGCGCCGCAGGTGTCCATTACGGATGCAATGCGACCCATTGTCACCGGCAGAATGGACCGAATAAAAAATTCGGCGGATTTAACCTGGCC
>JAFDDL010000127.1 GCA_019310865.1 Deltaproteobacteria bacterium
GGCTTAAAATAGGGGAAGACTGCACGCAGATCAAATCGAGTCCCAGCCGTTTATACACCGCCAGGCATGCTTCCGAATCCGGTAAATCAGGCGATTGGCTCGCCTGCCGATCAAGAATCTCGGTTTCGAATCGCGTTATAAAACCGGAATCGATGATCAGCTCTCCTTTGGGAACGCGGTCCACCGGATTTCCCGAAATCGCCGCCTGGACCCTATCGACACTATTCATTGGCATAGGAAGTTGGCTACAAGAACTATGCCTTAAAGTCAAGCAGGGTTCTATATCAACTGATGAATCTGCTCGATGGCGCCCTCGAATTCTTCCGGTGAAAAGCAAAACTGCATGCCCAGAAAGCGCTTGCGAAGATCGATCACCGCAGGATTCCCGAAAAAGATAAGGGTCGTTATGTTAAACATTAAATATCGCGCCCGGATCCATCCACCTCGCAACCAATCACTACAATCCAAAATGCTTGCGGACATTCATTGCCTTCCACAACAGCATCGGATGCCGCTTGATGCGTTTCTGCAAATCTGTATCCCGGGTAATCAACTCAGGCGCTATCTCCCCTTTTTCGAGAATACGATCAAGGAATGCCAGCTCCGCTTTTGAAAAGGGAAGAACGACCGTGAGCTGTTCATGGCATTCCGCTAACTGGTGCTGAGTGAATCCAAGGGCATCCCTCCGAATAGAATCTGATTCAATTCGGAGCACCGGCAGTAACATCTGCTTCAACTCATCCGGATCAAAATTAATATCCGCCAGAGAAATCGTTCGCCAGTCCCTGCGATTCAATGCGCCATATGTTACAAAAGCAACACGTAAACGTTTCGTGTCCAGCGAAGGATCTTTCAACAACTGATGTACATCAAAAAGATCGCGTGCCTGATGCCGGGCAAACAGGGCGGCCAGCTTTCCGGCAGCCAGTTCATGAATATCAAGAACTGGGAAATTTCTGGCTTGAAAATCTCCAAACGGGTGAGAATCGGTCGGCGCTAACTCCCAGAGTGGAAGCCTGAACATGAAATTCAGATCGACCTCCAACACCCCAGATTGCCCGCTGGCGCTTTGATACCCCAGCCGCCATTTACCGCCGGCATGCTCATTTGGCATTCGTTTTACAGAAAATCCCTCCCGGGAGAATACGGCCTGCATCGCCTCCTCAATTTTGGGACGTTCCGCCATCATTTCTTCCCGACCTGTTGCACCAACATAGTTTAGATCGATATCCACCGATAGTCTGGGGATGTCGAAAATAAACATGTTCAGCGCCGTGCCACCTTTAAGGGCAAGCTTGCCTTTTAGATATGGATGGGCGTTTAATGTGTTTAACAGATTGAGCAGATGCGCAACCTTCTCGACAACGTCGACACGAAAACCAGTGCCGCTTGCGATGGCGCTCAGCTTTTTCTGCGATATTCTCATAAGATCTCAGCCCAGGATCGATTCAGGATTTCATCCGGAACCATCAGGTTCCACGCTTTCACCAGCCGACTGTTTTTCCGCTTTCCCCGGTTCAGATACAGGGGACGGCCGGGACGCATTTTCCTCAGGGGTTCCAGATGCTGCTCCTCAACAAACAGTCTCTCCCTGTGCTGTTCCAGAAAAAAACCCACCTTGGCAGTTGCGCTGGCATTCGCCAGCAGCAGGACATATTCCACAACTTGCTCAAGGTCGAAAAACTCCACGGATTCAAGCGAACGCCATATTTCTTCCCAGCTTCCGGAATAAACAGAACGAGAAAGAACATCAACCAGTGTTCGTTCAAGAGACGCGACACGAACATCCATGCCATTACGCTCGACCGTTATCACACCGAAATCTTCCCGGCCCTGTTTCTGTAATGCACCGGGAACGCTCACCGGCTGAAATTTCCAGTTCCGAAAAGAGAGTGGCCTGGGCGATGTACCTGTCTGGTATGTAAACCGTTCAAAAACAGAATGCGCACGGCCATGGAATTCCAGGGCTGTGTGATGAACGAGAACGGCATCATGACTCATCCGGGATGCCAGCAGAAAGGGGTCCGGAACAAAGGAATCTGCACGGTTTCCGGGGGGGAAAACGACATAAAGTCCGCGCTTTGCTCGAACAATACGACCCTTTTTCTGATAATAGCCAAGCAACGATTCCGCCGCTCTAGGCCCCGGCGTCCCCAGGGTTGCCCGAAATCCCTTGAATTCCTCGGTTGTAAACACCGGGTGTTCTGTAAAAAACTCGTATGCCACACCCACCTCTTTGTCATTATCTTTCGTAATACGTAGCTTATTTATGTGTTATGAAAGATAATGTCAACACGCCACTACGATTTATTACCAATTTTCTCGTTATACAAAAAAATATTATGGGTTTTTGCAATTTTTGTCATAGTAATCATATTTCCAGCTGGTCGGGCCCCCACAGTACAGTTTGCCGGTATGTTGCCTGGGTGAAACTTCCTCGTATGCCACACCCACCTCTTTGTCATTATCTTTCGTAATACATAAGTATTTATGTGTCAGGTAGGGGTCACCAAACTAAAGGGGGGGCAATGCTGAGGATTCATCTTGAAACGGGAACGACTTATGGTTTAAAACGAAAACCGAGCTGTGAAAAAAAGCGCTCCGAAACAGGAAAATATGATTTTTTACCAAGGAATTGATAACGGGAGTTTTCAATGAAAAAAAAATGTTCGCTCTGCAATAAGGTGAAAGGGAAACGAGGATGCCACCGGCACGAATTGAAGATGGTATGCTCGCGTTGCTGTGCCGAGATCCGCGATGCGGACTGCGATCCGTGTTCATATTATCACACCGCTGAAAAATATCATGCAGAAAAATATCAAAAGTCCGGCGGCAAGAGTTTTATGATTGAGCTGGATGAAACAATTGAAAAACAGGTGGATAATGCCCTGGAAGATATTGAAAAGAAACGTTTTTTCAAAGCTGAAAAGGTCCTGACGCACCTGTTGCAAGCAAATCCGGACAATCACTATGTAAATTACGGCATCGGCGCGCTATATGCCTTCCAAGACGAAAACAAAAAGGCGATTCGTCATTTTCAAAAAGCGGTTGAAATCTTTCCCTATTTTGTGGAGGCCCATTACAATCTTGGCATCGCCTACCATAAAGAGGTTGATATTGCCAATATGGTACGGTCATTTCGAAACGTCTTGCGGTTGGGGGCAAGGGATGAGATTCATTACACTCAAGCAAAAAGACTGTTGGCAGACACTAAACAGATGGTTCGCGATGTGAACGGGACGGATTTAGACACCTTTATCAAGGCCCAGGATATATTTCAAAAAGGGGTGAAGCTGATGGAAAAAGGTGAATGGGAGAAAGCAATAGATGCTTATGAAGAAAGCTTGACACTCAACGCCAGCACCCCGCAGCCGCACGGTAACCTGGGTATCTGCTATGCAGCACTGGGAAGAAAAGAGGACGCCATTGAAGCCTTTGACAGGGCCTTGGTGATCGATCCCAATTATGAAGTCGCCATCGTTAACAAAATGCACACAGAGAGACTGGACCCCGGTGAGGCATTGGATGTCCCAATGCGTATTGTTGAATACTACAAAGACTATTCCGCGGAAAACAGATCCTATATTAAAGAGCTTGCAGATGAAATGAATATCCAACTGGAGGACGCCGATGGGAAAAAGCGACCTTGAACCCAAATAGAGTCAGTTATAAATGTGATTTCGCTCTTTGAAAAAGTGTAATTTTAATTGGTCTAACCGGTGGCCTCTTTTTCTTGGGAATTAATGCGTTCACGAACCGTATTTTGGGGACGTATTGTAAAAAGACTTGATTATTGCGATAGGGCATGTTAGGTGTCACCTATAGTTGCATATAGTTTCAGCCTAAGAGGGTATATGACCCAGAAATATTACCAGACAAGAGAAGTCTCAAAGATTGCGGGTGTCCATAGAGATACACTGTTGCGGTGGCTTAGGGAAGGGAAAATACCAGAGCCAAAAAGGAACCGGAACAACTGGCGGATCTTTTCGAAGGCTGACCTCGAAAATATCGTTGAATTCACCTACCAGGTAAAAGAGACACAAGCTCCTTTTCTTGTACGAGAGCCTTCATATTCTGATCACATTGTAAAACTTAAGAATATAGACTGGGATTTCTATAATGCCAACACCAATTTCCTGAACCATTCAATCCACCCCTATCCATGCAAATTTATCCCGCAGATACCAAATACACTAATACAGGAGTTGTCTTCGATTGGTGATATGGTGATTGATCCATTTGCCGGTAGTGGTACCACACTTGTAGAGGCCCTCCGTCTTGGTAGAAACGTAATTGGCGTAGATGCAAATCCACTTTCAGCGCTAATTTGCAGAGTTAAATCGACTAAAATAGAAAAGGAGGACACTGCTCCCCTTTTCGAGCTTACAAATGAATTGGTAAACAGAGGCCAGTCTCTATCTTCTAATCAGCTATCATTATTTGGTAACAACGATTTCAGAAAAGATACAATCGTTGACATTGAGATTGATCGTTGGATCAGAGACTGGTTTGATCCTCACGTCATTGATGAATTAGCTACTATTAAAGATAGGTGCTTGAGGCTTGAGAATCAGAGCATCAGAGAGCTGGCGCTTCTCGCCATGTCATCGATCATAGTTGCAGTTTCCAGACAAGATTCTGATACCCGGTATGTAAGGAAAGAAAAAAAAATCGGCCCTGGAGATACATTTAAGCGGTTTTCATCAGCACTCGAAGAAGCAATCCGAAGACAGCTTGAGCTTTCTTCAGAGATCTCAAGGAATGTTACGGTCACCGTAATTTCTGGGAACATCCTTGAAGGCATTGATAGCCCGTCTTTTGATCTGTTGGTCTGTTCACCGCCGTATCCAAATGCATTCAGCTATCATCTTTATCATAGATCGAGGATGCTGTGGCTTGACATGGACCCGGTACCTTTCAAGAAAGAAGAGATCGGGAGCCATCGCAAATACAGCAGCAAGGGAAAGAATGCGGCAACGAAAGAGACTTTTGCCGAGGAACTCCGAAAGATTCTATCATGGATCTCTGTCAAACTAAAGCCCGGTAGACATGCCTGCTTCGTCATTGGTAATTCAACCATCAGGGGTGAAACCATCAAGAATGACGAGCTTTTGATAGCGATTGCTGAAGATATCGGTTTCAGCCTTGAAGCCAACATTAATAGGAATCTTAGGGCTACAAAGAAATCTTTCAATCCTCAAATTGGTAAAATCAAAGATGAACATATTGTAATCCTCCGAAAAGATTTACAGGTAGATACAAATTCAGGTGTGAGGACAGCGGATGCGTAGTTTGCTGTGCAGAATAAAAGCCTACATTCAGCCTTTCGAACGCGTCTTGGCGCTCAAGGAGTTGCAAGCGCTATCTCGTAGTGAGCCTGAATCATCGGATGGAAATGATAAGTTAGGCAATGGAGAAACTGTTTTTAAAATTCAGACGGACATCCATCCCGCCTTTCTATTAGAGAACCTGACATACTGGGAATCTGTTGGAGAGGATGATTTTACCTTTCGCCTCACACGCCAAGTAAAAAGAGAGGCGACTGTAAACCTTGTGCGAAACGGAATTAAACCGAATATCCTTAAAAAATCGCTTCCGTTCAAGCATGAAGCCCCTCTGCCAAACCGCCGCGTTTTGAGGTATGCCTCTCACGGCATACATGAATATCGTGGCAAGTTTTTCCCGCAGCTTGTTAGATCACTTCTAAACGCCACCGGAATTACCCAAGATTCAATTGTATTCGATTCTATGTGTGGGAGTGGGACCACCCCTGTTGAGGCCATATTGCGTGGCTGCAATTCAATCGGGATGGATTACAACCCGCTCTCGGTGTTCATGAGTCAGGCGAAATGTGAAATCTTATCAGTGGCACCAAAGACACTTACGGTTGAATATGAAACAATCAAGAAGGATCTGCTGGAAAAATCCAAGAGGCATAAAAGCAAGCCATGGTTTGATTCATTGCCTGCTTCAAGCCAAAAATACCTTACCAACTGGTTCAATCCTGATGTCTTAATAGATCTTGATACTATAATTCTCAGAGTACATGAAACCAGGAATGAATCGATAAAAAAATTTTTTTTGCTGTGTTTGAGCAACATTATCCGAAAGGTATCATGGCAGAAAATTGATGATCTCCGTGTTCGCAAGGATATCCGGCTTGATATCGATATAGATACAGTTGCAGAATTCATCGCTGAACTTAAACGGTCATTTGGGTACGTCATTTCGTTTTTGTATGAAAATGGAAGTAGAGGGATTGGGAAAGCACGCATGGTGACAGGTGATGCCCGTGTTGCTGATATGGTTATCCCCGAGCAGGTTGGACTTGTGGACTGTATTGTCACTTCCCCACCTTACGCAACTGCACTCCCATATTTAGACACGGACAGGCTCAGCATCTATTACCTGGACCTATTTCAACGCTCAGAGCACCGCAAGCACGACCTTGAAATGATCGGCAACCGTGAGATCACAAACGGGTTGAGGAATGAATTATTTGAAAAGTATCAGGAAAGGAAGGCTGGACTACCAGTATCAATCAGTGGGACAATTGATCTCATTTATGAGCTCAATAAAGGTACCGATGCTGGCTTTCGACGGCAGAATTTACCCTCGCTATTGTCAAAATATTTCTTTGATATGAAGGAGATTTTTAGAACCTATACCCGACTTTTGAGGCCCGGTGCTCATGCTTATGTTGTAGTTGGAAACAACCACACGGTGGCAGGCGGTCAGAGGGTCGAGATCGAGACCGATGGTTATCTGGCGGAGCTTGGTGAATCTATCGGCCTTATTGTTGATGAACAGATTCCCATGGAGATGCTTGTTTCAAGGGATATTTTTAGGAACAACACCGGCTCCGCTGAGACAATTATCTGTTTCAGCAAGAGCCGATAAGAATCTAATAGGGGTTAATAATAGCCCCATACTCGCTGTGAGTTTGGGGTTTTGTTTACACAGGCATCAAGATAAGTATCATAATCAGATGATCCTTGTGGAATGATCTCGACGTAATAATCAAAAGTTGCTGCCCCTTCAATTTTCTCGATCTTGATCAGATCGCCGATTTCACCAGCACTACGCAAAGCTTCACTTCTCAATCTGAAATCACGCTTCACAGGCCAGGTCATCATATTCACATTGATTACCTCACCACCGATTCGCATCCGCACACCCATGCGGTCGAATTTGCCTTCTCTTTCAGGGTCTTCTGTGAACTCGCTGTTCCAGCCCCAGAAATCAGGGTCGGCGTTCCGGGCTATTAGGGGGATAAAGATCTCAGGGGATCTTCGGGCCTTACCGGGTGTTGTCTGACCGGTGCCGACATCCGTCTTCATGAGAGTCATCACGAAGCCAATACTTGGTTCCGGGAGCGTTTCGGGCACCGTACCTACCGGTTTTGTTTGTGGTTTGATCTTGACCTTGACTTTCTTAACCTTTTTCCTCGGTGGTCGTCTGCGCCCTTTCATTCGTCCAAAGAGCAGCTCCTTTTTTTCTGGCTCCTCGTTCTCACTTCCTTCTTCCGTTGCTTCTTCGGCAGCGGCATCAGCACCACCACCATCTGCGGCTTCCACGGTGACAAACGCCTCACTCGGGACGTAACCAGCTTCTTTGAGAGCTTCGATAAAGTTTTTGTCAACCAGTCTGACTGTTTCTGAATCCTCATTGCACCATTTGCCGAAATCCTTTTTATATTGATTAATTGTCATTAGATCATCAGGATTTGAGGGATCAAATTCCATAATGGCAAAGCCTTCATCATTAGAATAAAGACCGCCTTGAGTAAGATTACCGGACCCAACTATAAGGATCGATTTATCAGTTCCTTCAAAGAAATAGATCTTGGGGTGAAAAGTAGTGAAGGTGCTCTCATCATGATTCACTAATAATTTGCCTGTCTCACCAAGAGCATCAAGCAAAGCTTCCAAGCCTTCGACGGTGGTGCCTCCGAGATCCACGCCGACAACAATCCGTGCAATATTTCCGTTTCCAATAAACGTTTTTAGTTCGTCTTCGATATGCTGGACGCCCGATCGTTTTGCGAAGGCCACAAATGCCTGAAAAGTATCAAATTTACCGTATTTACCATTAAGAGCTTCCTGGATGAAGTCCCCTATAGATTTGTCAGAAAACGGCTGAATTAGGATACCCATGGTCATTTTCTCCTCTTGTAGATGAAAGAACCTAAAAACATCCAGCTTTTTTGTTTAAACGAAAGTTGGTTGTTAATCAAGCTCTGACCGAGAGGGATTCGAACCCGCCCGAGGCGGGCAAGCCTGAAACCTAAATCAACTGATGAATCTGCTCAATGGCGCCCTCGAATTCTTCCGGTGAAAAGCAAAACTGCATGTCCAGAAACCGCGCCCGAAGATCGATCACCGCCGGTGTCACGGTTTTGCCGTCCACAACCACATCGTGTATCAATTGGGCCAGTTCCACGAAATCGGCCGCCCGCATGCCAAAGCGGGTCATTTCGGAAACCCCCATTCGCAATGCCCCGGAGGCCGTAAAGCCCTCTTCATCCGGCGCAGCCTGGTAATTTACAATGATATTGTTTTCTTCCAAACGACCGGCAATCTCCGGCCCCTTGCCGTAGCCGACCCGGACCACCACCTGGTGGGTTTCGGTGTATGACACATCCGGATCTCCGGCCACATCGAGCCCCACGTCTTTGAGCGCCCGGGCAAAGGCTTTGGCGTTTTCCAAGATTCGGGCCTGATAGTCGTCTTTAAATGCGTTCACCTCGTAAGCCGCCATAAACAACCCCAACAGGGTGCCCAGATGGTGGT
>JAFDDL010000128.1 GCA_019310865.1 Deltaproteobacteria bacterium
CAAATCCTTCCCGTTCAACGGCCTGCAGGGCCTTGCGGGCTGTCATACGGCTGACGCCGAATTTTTTCGCCAGTTGATTTTCGGACGGCAGCATCCCTTCAAACCGCTGTTCCGTAATCCCCTGAAGAAGATGTTCCTTGATGATCACATATTTGGGAGTCTGAGTTTTCGGCATGGGGTGGATATAGCAGCTTCAAAACAACTTGTCTATACCGCAGAAGGGGGACGTTCCCAACATTTAAACTTTATTTTCCCCTGCAGAAGGGGGACGTTCCCAACATTTAAACTTCATTTTCCTCAAGCACATAATTATTCTTCCGTGCCAATGCTTCACCTCGCAAAACTGAATTGCTGATGGCAGTCGCAGACACTTCAAACCTTCGCGACAATTCTGAAACGCTCATACCCAGCTCGCGAACGGCCCAGTAACATAGCAGACTACGAGCCGCAACTATCCGTCGATACTTTCCTTTTGACCATACCTCATTAAACGGCATATCGAGTAGATGTGCAACTCGCCTGGCAATTTTCTCAAAATCTAAACCTTTGGTCTTTAATCGATGGCGTCTTTCATAGGCTTCCTGACTTTGTTTCAAAACGGTATCTACAAAATTCGGATCACCAAGAATCCTCTCGTCTCCTTTCATGTATGTTTCGGCTTTCCGTAGCACTTTAACCGCGGACCAGCCTCCCATACTGCGAATAAGCCCACCTCCTGTCAATTCCGGGTGTTTTCCCATTTCCGTGCCGCTCTGAATGAATTCTCGGTACTTTTCCCGTGCGCTACCCAAATGCTGAGCAAATCGCAACAAAACATCTTCCGCATTTTGCCAATCATTTGAGCGTTTTCCCGCTAAAACGCCATGCCCTGAATAGGC
Source organism: Deltaproteobacteria bacterium (assembly GCA_019310865.1). The sequence continues at coordinate 879 of JAFDDL010000128.1, forward strand.
ATACCTGTCCAATTGATTCAGGTTCGAAACCAGTTTGGCCCGTAGCGGGTTTAGGTGGATATACCGAACCAATTCAAGAAAATATGGCTCTTCCTGGCAAAGTATCGATTTGTAGCGGTTTTGAAAAAGGTGACCAGATCGGCCATGCCGGCGATTGTAACTCATGGCGTATCCGGTCAATAAGCGGCGCATGACAGTAGATATCGAGACCCGACCGGTTCGCAACAGTAGGTGGAAATGATTCGGCATCAAGGCCCATGCAAAACAGGAAGTATCGGTTTCCTTTAGAATAATAGAAAGCCGCTCTAAAAAAACTTCCCGATCCGTATCATCATCAAATATCTTACGTTGGCCGATCCCTCTGGCTATGATGTGATGAAGGGCACCGGGGGCATCTATGCGTGAAGATCTTGGCATAAAGGAAATATATCACAAATTGATTCTATACTAAAGTTTAAATGTTGGGAACGTCCCCCATTTTCACACTAAAGTTTAAATGTTGGGAACGTCCCCTTTCTTGTACTTTTTTGTCTTGCAGTTGTCGCAGTGTTTCTTCCAGAACCGGGAGCCGTTGTTTGTCTTTGGGATCTTGCGATATCTGCTTGAGTTCTATCATCATCTTAAGGTCGAGGACCTTAAGCGTATGGCCTCTGAATTTAACGTCCACTGTGTGCTCCAGTAGATCATCATAGGTTTTCCCTTCCTCAATTACAGAAAGGACGTCAAGGGGGCCCAAATTGGTTGAAAATAGCGCATGGCCTTTTCCTGAAATATCCCCTTCCGTTGGTTCAATTAATTTGTCATCCAAGCGACGGTGAACTGCGCCAATTAACTTGAGAAATGCAAGCAATTTGACAATATTTTCGGAGGATCGGTTATGGACAATGTCGACATCCATCGTCGTAACGGGTGCGCCCTGCACAACGGCAGCAAGACCTCCAACCAGGATAAAATTGACACCAGCTTTTGTCAGCCCCTCAAGTATTGCGCTTAGGTCCGGACTGCTTACTTCTTTGCTGCTTGTAGGCATCTTTTAACTCCTGAATAGTTCGCACTGCATTATCATTGGCTTTTAAGCGTTCCTCTGGAGACATCTTGAGAAACATTGCCACCAACCCTTTGTCAACACCCAGTGAGTTTTTCGCAGTCTGTTTATCAATCATACCCAAGACCTTTCCTTGGTAATGGATCTGTTATTGAAAAAGGAACTGGACGATACATCATTTTTTGATATATAAACCGAACGCATCACAATGTAACCCTTTGTAATTATTAACCTGACCAACTATCAAAATTTATATTTTACTTGAAAGAAAATTACAAGACTATTGTTTTACATTAATGTTTCGAATTTTAATATATTCTCTTTGAATACCTTTTTTTGCTTGACATGGAAGCGTAGGGTCGATACATTCATCCAGGTTGTATATACAGGTTGGTCTTGTTGACCTGTTCGTCACATAAACAGAAAGAAGGACGCGACATGCATAATGACCCATTTATCGCCGATGCCATGGCCATCGGACCAACCAACACATTGCCGGAAATGCCGACCTTTGTCGATGGGATTCGAAGAGCGCCGGACCGTGGCTTTCGCCTGACTCAGGCCCAAAGCATCACCGCGCTGCAAAATGCTCTGCGATACATTCCCGAATCGCTTCACGGCCAACTGGCGCCTGAATTTGCCCAAGAGCTTCGAACCCGGGGACGCATTTACGGATACCGGTTTCGCCCCGCCGGGGCCATCAAAGCCAAGCCCGTGGATACCTATCCGGGAAAATGCCTGGCCGGGAAGGCCTTCCAGGTCATGATCGACAACAATCTCGATTTTGATGTCGCCCTGTACCCCTATGAGCTGGTCACCTACGGAGAAACCGGCAGCGTCTGCCAGAATTGGATGCAGTATCGACTCATCAAAAAATACCTTCAAGAGATGACAATCGAGCAAACCCTGGTAGTCTCTTCGGGGCACCCATTGGGTCTGTTTCCGTCCGGTCAGGACTCTCCCCGGGTGATTATTACCAACGGGCCCATGGTCGGCCTGTACGACAATCCCGATGATTGGGAAATCGGCGCCCAGATGGGCGTGACGTCCTATGGCCAGATGACCGCCGGCGGCTGGATGTACATCGGTCCCCAGGGCATCGTCCACGGCACCTACAACACCCTGCTCAATGCGGCGCGCATGAAATATGGTCTGCCCCCGGATGCGGACGCCTCGGGGCTTATTTTTATTACTTCGGGTCTGGGCGGCATGAGCGGGGCACAACCCAAGGCGGCCGATATCGCCGGAGCGGTTTCCATTACCGCCGAAGTGGACGCTTCGCGCATTCAAACCCGGCATGAACAAGGATGGGTGAAAAAAGCCTCTTCCCATCTGGACGAGGTGTTTACCTGGGCACAAGCCGCCGCTGACAAAAAAACGCCCCTGTCCATCGGCTATCAGGGCAATGTGGTGGACCTGCTGGAATACGCCGTTGACAACAACATCACACCGGAGTTGCTGTCAGACCAGACCTCCTGCCACGTGGCCCATTCCGGCGGGTACTGTCCCCAGGGAATTACCTTCGAGGAGCGCACCAAGCTTCTTTCAACGGACCGGGAAACGTTTCGCCAACTGGTGGACCAAAGCCTGCGGCGCCATTTCGAGCTGATCAAAATCCTCTCGGATCGCGGCAGCTATTTTTTCGATTACGGCAATGCCTTCATGAAGGCGATTCTGGATGCCGGGGTCAAGGAGATCGCCCGAAACGGACATAATGAGATCGACGGCTTCATCTTTCCGTCATACGTGGAAGACATCATGGGCCCTCACCTGTTCGATTACGGCTACGGCCCATTTCGATGGGTCTGTTTAAGCGGCCGGCCAACGGATCTGGATCAAACTGATCAGGCCGCCATGGCCTGCATCGATCCGAACCACCGATCCCAGGATCGGGACAACTGGGTGTGGATCCGCGATGCGAAAAAAAACCAGCTGGTGGTGGGCACACAAGCCCGAATTCTCTACCAGGATGCCAAGGGACGCCGGGACATCGCGTTGAAGTTTAACGACATGGTTCGCAAGGGCGAAATCGGCCCGATAATGCTGGGACGCGACCACCACGACACGGGGGGCACCGACTCTCCCTTGCGTGAAACCGCCAATATCAAAGACGGCAGCAATATCACCGCGGACATGGCCCTTCAATGCTTTGCCGGCAACGCCGCCCGGGGCATGAGCCTGGTAGCGCTGCACAACGGCGGCGGAGTCGGCATCGGCAAGGCTGTCAACGGCGGATTCGGCCTGGTGCTGGACGGCAGCCGGGAGGTGGATCGTATCATTGACACCGCCATTACCTGGGACGTAATGGGCGGCGTGGCGCGTCGCAACTGGGCCCGTAATGAAAATGCCATAACGGTCAGCGCCGCCTTCAACGCAGAGGGGGCCGGTCACATCACCCTGCCCCACCTGGCGAACCGGGATCGGCTGGCAAAACTGGTGGCCGACTCAGCAACTTCTGATTGAACATAGATATCATAAGCAACGAGGAGGATATTCGATTATGACCCAACAACTCATAGAATGCGTTCCCAACTTCAGTGAAGGCCGGCGCACGGCAGTCATCGAGGATATCGTGGCGCCCTTTCGCACCCAAACAGGGTGTTACCTCTTTGACTACCGGGCCGATGCGGATCACAATCGCCTGGTGGTCAGTCTGGTGGGAGAACCCGAACCGATCCAGACGGCGTTGATCGCCGCCGCCAAGATTGCTTCGGAGCACATCGATATGGAAACCCATGAGGGGGCCCATCCGCGCATTGGTGCCGTGGATGTCATTCCCTTTGTCCCGGTGCGCAACATCACCATGGATGCGTGCGTCACCATCGCCCGGGATTTCGGTCAACGTTATTTTGATGAAACCGGTATCCCCGTCTATTTTTATGAGGAAGCAGCGCTCAAGCCCGAACGCCGGCGCCTGGAAGTCGTGCGAAAAGGCCAGTACGAGGCCTTGAAACAGGCTGCTGCGCAGCCGGAGCGCCGGCCGGACGTGGGCGACCCAGCCCTTCACCCCCGGGCCGGAGCAACCGTGATCGGCGCCCGCAAATTTCTAATCGCCTTTAACGTCAACCTCAAGTCCAGCGATGTGGACATCGCCAAAAAGATCGCCCTGGCATTGCGCGCTTCAAACGGCGGCCTGGCCCACGTCAAGGGAATCGGCCTTGCCCTTACGGAGCGCAATATGGTCCAGGTAAGCGTCAACATCGTGGACTATGAAAAAAATCCCCTGTACCGAGTTCTGGAATTCATCCGGATGGAAGCCCGACGCTGGGGCGTCGAGGTGGCGGAAACCGAAATCTACGGCATGGTGCCCACCGATGCCCTGCTGGGAAGCCTGGAATACTACATGCAGATCGCCGATTTCGATCCTGCCCAGAGCATCGAGCTCAAGCTTCTGGAAAAAATGGGAGCGTCTGACTGATGACCGCCACATTATTCCGAAATGCCCGCATCTACACCCCTAACGACAATGGCAAGCCGGTGGTCGGCGCCAATCAAAACCACTTGAGCGTTTATGCGCCGGGAGCCCTGGTCTGCCAGGGTGAGCGTATTGCCGCCATCGGTCCGGAAAACGCCGTTCTCAAAGCGGCTTCGGAAATGAAAATCGATGCGGAATTCGACTGCGACGGCCGCTGCCTCATCCCCGGATTCGTGGATCCCCACACCCACATGTGTTTTGCCGAGACCCGGGAATCCGAGTTCGAGCTTCGCCTGGCCGGCACGCCCTACCTGGAAATCCTGAAACAAGGCGGCGGCATTCTCTCTTCGGTCCGCTCCGTTCGCACAGCCACGGAAGCAGCGCTTTTCACCGCCACCCTGACCCACGTTGAGACGGCGCTGAGGCTGGGGACGACCACAGTGGAAATCAAGAGCGGTTATGGTCTGGATACCGAAAGCGAGCTTAAAATGCTTCGGGTCATTGATCGGATCGCTCGAGAAACCCCCCTGGATGTAGTGCCGACTTTTCTGGGAGCCCACGCTATTCCGGAAGCTTTTCGCCATCAGCCCGATGCCTTTGTGGACCTTGTTATCGAGGAAATGCTTCCGGCTGCTGCGAAACAGGGAATCGCCCGCTTTTGCGACGTGTTCTGCGAAACGGGTGTGTTCACGATCGAACAGAGCCGCCGGATCTTGAACGCCGCCCAGAAGCTGGGGCTGCAATCCAAGATTCATGCCGATGAAGTAAACGACCTGGGCGGTGCGCGCCTGGCATCGGAGCTTTCAGCGGTATCCGCCGACCACCTGCTGGCGGCAAGCGACGGCAACCTGGCTGCCATGGCCAATACCGGCGTCATGGCAGTCCTACTTCCGGCAACCGCCTACAGCCTTGGGAAAGACTACGCCCGGGCCCGGCGGATGATGGAATTGAATGTCCCCGTGGCCATTGCCACCGACTGCAACCCGGGGTCCAGCTACAGCGAATCAATGCCCTTTGTATTTGGACTGTCTGTCATGAATATGGCCATGACGCCGGCTGAAAGCTTGACAGCCGCCACTCTAAACGCCGCATACGCCATCGGTATGCCGGACACCGTCGGCAGCCTGAGCCCGGGCAAGCAGGCGGATTTTCTTCTCCTCGATGGAGAATCGCCGGCCATTTTGGCCTATCACGCCGGTGTGTCACCGGTGGCTGAAGTCTATAAAAAAGGAGAAAGGATCGCGTGAGAGAAATGGAACTCGAAAATTTGACCGTAACGGCGTTTATGGACCGGTTGGCAGATAACACACCAACACCGGGGGGCGGCAGCGCGGCCGCGCTGGCCGGTGGTTTGAGCGCCACCTTGTGCGCAATGGTGGCGAGATTGACCGTTGGGAAAACCAAGTACAGAGCTGCCTGGGAAGAGATGGAAGCCGTCATCCCCAAAGCGGATACATTAAAAAACCGCCTGCTGGCCCTCATGAATGCAGACGCCCTGGCCTATGATCAAGTGATGGCCGCCTTTAAGCTGCCCAAGGAAACCGAAGCACAAAAGATAAACCGGCGTGAGGCCATCGAAAAAGCAACCCAGCAGGCTACCCAGGTCCCGCTGGATACATTAAAAACGGTCGCAGCACTTATGGACTTGACGCAATCGGTGGTCCAACGGGGAAACACCAACTGCATTACCGATGCGGGAACTGCGCTGCAGTTGCTGAACACCGCCGCCCAGAGTGCCGCCTACAACGTCCGCATCAATATCGCCGGTCTTATCGATGGCGATTTTACGACCCGATGCCGAACAGAAACCGATCGGCTGATGGCACACGTTCGCAGCGCGGTGGAAAACCTGGCCAAACAGGTGAATGAAAAACTGACGGCTGCATGATTATACTTTAATCATGATTATACCTTAATAAGGATAGACCCCCCATGAAACAAATATTTATCGACAAGGAAAACCTGACCATCGATGAGGTCACCGCCATCGCCCGGGAAAATATTCCAGTGGATATCACCCCAGAGGCCATCGCCCGCATCGAACGCTCCCGGGCCCTGCTGGACAAATGGGTCGCTGAAGATCGGGTCATCTACGGCATCACCACCGGATTTGGCGCCCTGAGCGACACACGCATCTCGAAAAACCAGACCCGGCAGCTGCAGCGGAACATTTTATTGAGCCATGCCGCCGGCGTTGGCGCTCCCCTGCCCCAAGAAGTGGTCCGCGCCGTCATCGCCATTCGGCTTCACGATCTGTCCCTGGGCCACGGGGGAATTCGACTGGAGACGTATCGCCAGCTCATGTCCCTTTTAAATAAGGGCATCTGCCCGGTGGTGCCTGAAAAGGGATCGGTGGGCGCCAGCGGCGACTTGAGCCCCACCGCCCATCTTTGCCTGGTGCTCATCGGGGAAGGCGAAGCCTTTTACAAGGGCGAGCGCATGCCCGGTCACCAGGCGCTGGCTGCAGCCGGGCTTAAACCGATCGTCCTGGAGGCGGGTGAAGGCTTGGCGCTTATCAACGGCACCCAGGTGATGGCGGGTATCCTGACCCTAGTACTTCACGATGCCGCCAGGCTTGCCAAAACAGCCGACATCGCCTGTACCATGAGCCTGGAAGTACTCATGGGCACCGACACCGAATTCGACCACAAGATTCACGCGGTGCGCCCCCATCCCGGTCAGCTGGCCTCTGCCGGCAACATGCGCCAATTGACCCGGAACAGCAGCATCATCGAATCCCATAGGGGCTGCTCCCGGGTCCAGGACGCCTACACCCTTCGGTGCTCTCCCCAGGTGCACGGCGCCAGCCGGGATGCCATCCGCCACACATGGGAAGTGGTGCAAATCGAAATCAACGCCACCACCACCAATCCGCTGATTTTTCCGGACGAGGAAGATTTCAAATTGGGCGGCAACTTTCACGGTCAGCCCCTGGCATTAACAGCCGATTATCTTTCCCTGGCCCTGGCCGAGCTCGCCAACATCTCCGAACGGCGGGTAGAGCGGATGGTAAATCCCCAGCTGAGCGAACTGCCAGGTTTTCTGGTGGTCAACGAGGGGCTCAATTCCGGTTTCATGATTGCCCAATACACGGCAGCGGCCCTGGTGTCGGAAAACAAGGTGCTGGCCCATCCGGCCAGCGTCGATTCCATCCCCACCTCCGCAAACAAGGAAGACCACGTCAGTATGGGAACCATCGCGGCGCGCAAATGTCGGGAGATCATGTCCAATACCGAACACGTCCTGGCCGTGGAGCTCCTGTGCGCAGCACAAGCGGTGGACCTTGTGACCCGAAAACTGGGCCTGACACCCGGCGATGGTACCCGGGGCGCCTGGGAGGCTATCCGACGGGAAATACCCTACTTGGAAAACGACCGACTGATCGCACGGGATATCAATGCCATGCGAGACATGGTCGGTAATGGCGACATCGTGGCCGCCG
>JAFDDL010000129.1 GCA_019310865.1 Deltaproteobacteria bacterium
AGTTTAAACAATAATTTGAATTAAAGCCAATAGCATTCTAACGCCAAGTAAACACAACTTCGGTGTTCCAATAAATTGTTTGCTTTCCAACAGAGAATCTGATTAATGATTCCTATTTCAAACCATATTTGCTTAAACACCAGTTTTAAAAAGGAGACTTGTCATGAAAATCATCACCATTCTGGGTAGCCCGAGAAAAAAGGGAAACACTGCTAAAGTACTCTCAATGTTTGAAGATAAAGTTGAAAACAACCATGAAGTTGAACGGGTTAACGTTACCAAGTATAATGTGGACGGCTGCCTTGGATGCTATAAGTGCCAGGAAAGCAAGGATGAACCCGGCTGCGTTCAAAAGGATGATGCATTGACCATATTTGAGAAAATGATCCAGGCCGACGCTATTGTGTATGCTTCACCGCTTTACTGCTGGAGCTTTACCTCCCAGATAAAACCCCTGATCGACCGGCATTTTTGCCTGGTATCCGGTGATGGCACGCCTGCCCAAGACTCCCTAATCAGCGGTAAATCGGCTGCCCTGCTTGTGACCTGTGCTGGCCCTATTGAAGGTAACTGTGACGCCATCCAAGGTATCTTCACAGGCCTTTGCGAATATGGCAAGCTGACGGCAAAAGGCAATTTTATTCTGCCCTTCTGCACAACACCGGATGCTATTGGTGATAAAGGAGCCGAGCTAGCTGAAAATCTAGCCAAAGCGATCACCGGATAAAAAAACCATCAAATGCTTTTCGGAAAAGAACCACTTTGCAAGGTCCATATACTCTCAATGTATCTGTACTCGGGCAATATTTGTTTTTTAGCAAAGTATCGCCAGGTTTGACAAGCCCGATTCCTTTGAGATATTCAAAATGTATCATATAAATGACTACCTGTTAAAAAAAAAAAAAATTATCCACCTCTAAATTAAGGTTTTGTCGGATACGATGGCAGATACAAATCAATTCTATGCGCGGCTCACACCCCTGTACCACCTCATCTATCCAGATTGGGATAAGAGCATGAAATACCAGGCCACCATGCTCGAGTCCGTCATCCATGAATTCTGGGGTGACACCTCATCTGTTCTCGACGTTTCCTGCGGTATCGGCACGCAGTCGCTTGGTCTATCAATTCTTGGATACAGTGTCACAGCGTCTGATCTTTCGCCCGACGAGGTCGATCGGGGAAAGGAAGAGGCAGCTAAAAGAGATTTATCCGTTACTTTTTCTGTGGCAGACATGCGCCAGGCCTTCAACCATCACAATAGGCAGTTCGATATCGTGATATCGTGCGACAATTCCGTCCCTCACCTTCTTTCAGATGAGGATATTCTTACTGCCTTCCAGCAGTTCTATCAATGCACGCGCCCAGGAGGCGGTTGCGTCATCACCGTCCGGGATTACGAGAAGGAAGATTTCTCAATGCAACAAGTCAAGCCATATGGTATTCGGGAAGACAACGGCAAACGCTGGTTGCTCTGGCAGGTTTGGGACCCGCATCCGCCGACGTATGATGTTACAATGTACTTTGTCGAGGATCGTGGTGAGCCCACGTGCCGAACCTATGCACTGAGATCCACGTATTATGCCGTAGGCATTCCCTCGCTCATGGCACTAATGCAGCAGGCGGGTTTTGATGACGTACGTAGACTTAATGATAGATTTTTCCAGCCCATGATCATTGGCACAAGGAAAGCACAATAATTTACTTGAGAGGGACGTGTAAAAAGCCGCGCTGCTGATTTAAAAGTTAGACCTATATCAAGATGCGTTTAATACTAATTGAGGGTGTGCCTGGCTCTGGGAAGACGACTATTGCAAAGGAGGTCTGTCGGCGGCTGCGGAGCATTGGGGTTGTAGCAAATTGGTATCTGGAGGAGACTGCAGAGCATCCAATACATCCTCGTTCGCTGACAAGGTCTTGTGATGCCCCGGAATTCGCGAACAACTGTTTGAAACGCTGGAGGTTGTTTGTTAAACAGGCTCGGAAGAGCGAGGTAATGCATATCATTGAGCCAATCTACACTTCTTCTTTGATCATCCGCGAGTTCACGAAGAGGGATGTGCCCAAGGTGTATGTAATGAGCGTGGAGTCAGGCATACGAAACTGGATTCCAGATCAAGTGTATCGTAATGAGGAACACACGAGTGAGGTGCTGGGCCATCTCATCGACCAATACAACGATCTGCGCACGCCAGCAGAAGCTCCGTGCGTACTCGGCGTTTGCCTTCGGCATTCAGGAAAACTCATCGGGCATGTTGGATTGAGCCCAATGCGAGGGCACGCTGAGATCGGTTACGCCATAGAAGACAAAGAGCAGGGCCGGGGCTACGCAACTCAGGCTGTCTCAGCGATGGCCAGGTGGGGTCACGAAAAATTTAGTCTACCCAAAATCCTCGGTATCGTGGCGAGCGGTAATGTAGGTTCCTGCTCAGTTCTGGAAAAGTCTGGCTTTGTTCTTGTCCATGAGGAAACGGGCTCCTTGAATGGTTGGCACGGGGTCATCCGGACATATGAATCAGCCGAAAAGCGTAGGGAATGATGTGTCAGTGGATTAAGCGGAGCCGAACAAAGGCATTAAAAGGACGGGCATTATATGAGAGAAATGAAACCAGAAAAAGAATTCGTTAATGGTGTGCAACTTTGCCAAACATTCTACGATCAGATTGTATGGCCTCTGCTTTCTAGAGAAGGATTCTCAAATCTTATGCATTCCTCCGGGCTCTTGGATGCGGGATCGGAAGTCTTCGGGTTAGATGATGTTCGTTCTACGGATCACCACTGGGGGCCAAGAGTATTGATATTCCTCAACGACACTGATCATGAAAAGCATGCTGCAGATCTTAAGAGTGTTCTGGGCAAGAAGCTTCCTTTCGAATTCATGGGATACTCAACAAACTTTGGGCAACCAGATGAAATTGGGGTTCAGCTGCTGCAGCCAACTGCGAAAAGACCAATCAATCATCGGGTTCAGTTTTTCAAAGTGACTTCATTCTTTCGACATTGGTTGAAAAACTTTGATCCAACTTCCAAGGAAATAACGCTTGAACACTGGCGCAGCCTACCGCAACAAGTTCTTTTTGCCATAAGAAACGGTAAGCTGTTTCGGGATGATCTTAATGTTGAGTCCATCCGCAAAAAACTATGGTTCTACCCAAAGCCAATCTGGATAGAGAGGTTAATTCATGAATGGTCCAAGATAGAGGAAGAGCAGGCGTTTGTGGGTCGAACAGGCGAAGTCAATGACGAAATCGGATCACGTGTAATTACAGCCAGGCTGGTCACCAGCTTGATGAAAATCGCCTTTCTTCTCGAGAGGGAGTATTACCCATATAGCAAGTGGTTCGGAACAGCTTTCTCAAGGCTGGAAACCGCTGAACAGCTTGAGCCGCATATAATGGGTGCCCTAAAGGCAAAGGATTGGAGAGGTCGAGAGCAGAGTCTCTGTAACTGCTATAGCGTGGTGATACAGCGGCAGAACTCTATTGAAGGTCTGCCCTCTGTAAAGCTGGATATATCACATTTCTACAACAGACCGTTCAGAGTGCCCCACGCTGAAAGAATAGTTGAAACATTGAGAAAAGAGGTGTCGGAAAACATATAACAAAAGCTTCGAGAGGGGCTTGGGTGGAGCGATGGCGTAACCCAAGCCCATCAAGCTCCCCGCTGAGCATTCATAAAAAGTCTGCCCTTCCAAAATCGCGCAACATAACTCCAACTAATCACAGGTTTAACGAAACCAAAGATTCGGTCGATGTATCACAACTTCTGAACAGCTATCGATTTTTCCAGATAACTGGTATATTGCAACCCTGGGGGATCTCCCTATCATGCATTTAAAACGAGAATGCAATTTCACGAAATCCCATATCTTGTGGCTCTCCTGAAAATGGGGTGAGTGCACAATGTGTTATCCCGAGACTATTGCGGATTTCCAACATGTGTGGATTGTCTGATTGGGTGAGAGGCCGAAACAAAACCAATTCGTGGGCGTGGTTTTGGCGATTATGGGCGTGCTCCTTATTTCGGTGTAAATCTCGATGGCGCAGAGACGTTCATTGACTGCATCCTCTGAGATCTATGGGCCAGGTGCCGACCACTGTTTCGCCCCTGGTGAGATAAAATCGATCAAACAGATTGACTGTCGGGTCACAATGGGACGTCACCAGCTCCAGGACCGCGCCAAGCGGGGGGAGCGCTGAGTTGTCAGCGCTGGTGATCATGCCATGTTCATCGCCGAACCAGTCATACGCCAATGTGGACTTTTCAGGCACGATAACTTGTGGCTTTCCGCCATCTTTGTAGAGTGTCTTTAGCCCCGCGTCTACGGTTACAAGACCTTTGTGATTGGCACTGATAACCGTTGTGAGCAGTCGTAAGGCCGGGTCGAATGGGACAAATCGCGTATCGTTATCCGCCGATCCAATCGCCAGATACGCTGTGTCCATGCACACGTATGATCCCACCTGAAGCTCCGTTATCTCGGGTATGGTGAGATCGATGTCGAACGTTCCCGTGCCGGAAGCGCTGAAGAGGGTGCAGGTTGGCACGGTGTCCCGAAGTTCGTTGAAGACACGGGCGGCCTCCTGCATGCATCGACGGGAGGCTTGCTTTCTCGTGGCATAAGACCGAATGTGCTGGACATGGCCGGCGTATGACTGAATTCCCCGAAGATGCAGATTGGGGTTGTTTACAATATGCGCCGCCAATTTCAATGCATCGGACGGCCTCACGCCGGTCCGATGCAAACCGACATCCACATCAATGAGCACGCCCATTGACATGCCTCTTGCGCGCAGAACCGCATTGAGCAATTCAATGTTGCCCGGATGATCCACAACGACCATCAGGGAAGGATCCGTCGTTATGAGATCAACAATCCTTTCTACTTTGTGCGATGTCACCACCGGCCCGGTAATAAGGATACCGTCAAGACCTGCCTTCACCAACACTTCGGCTTCAGAGACCTTCGCGACACAGGGGCCGATTGCTCCGGTCTCGATTTGTTTCCGGGCCAGGGCGGAGCATTTGTGCGCCTTGGCATGGGGGCGGAGATCCTTGCCGGCGCTCTTGACGGCGGCCTGCATCTTCTGAAGGTTTTGCTCGAGGACATCCATATCCAGCACCAGACATGGGGTGTCGAGGTCAGACTTGTATTTCTCTTCGGTGGTCATCTGATTCTTTCAGCTCCAACAACGTCTCCCCCTTCCATTTTAAGATTCTGCTTCATGCTTCCTCCTTTGTGTTCCATTTAATCCGACTGGCTTGAGGCCGGTATCAGGTGTAAGGGGCTTCCTTAATGTTGCCTTCCCGTGACGTGAATCTCACGGACGAAATACAAACCATCCCAGATTTTGAGCGTGTTGGGATAGTCACTGTACTCGCCCGTTACTTGCGCGGGCCGGGGTTGACTCAGCCAGTCATATACGGGCCCCGATTTTGGCGCCTCATGCAGATTTAAATAAAACATCGGCAGGCCCGTATTCAGCATTCCTGCATCCAACGAACCCGGCTTAGGCATTTTAACGGATTTCGGGTAAACCTTACCTTTCGCGTCCAAATACCAGGGGCCGTAACCGTAAGTACAACCAATCGTTACGTAGTCATCTTTGAGTGCGTTCTGGAGTTGATGCCCTGTGTTATAATCATTTTCGTTGTCTAATGTCCTTCGTAAATGATTATTATGTAGCATTAAAATCACCTTTCCGTAGCGTTTCCTTAACCACAGCGTGTTTTCCGCCATCGTCCTGGCACGGATCCCGAAAGTGGCTGCCCCATCCATGGATTTCCAAAACGCCTTACTCGATTTGCCTACATTTCTATTCATCTTGTAACGGTCGGCCTGCCGTAAGGAAATGGCCAGCTGATGGGCTAAATCATAGTCCTCGGCTGAAGATGTTTTTTTATACACATCCGCCAGCAACTCCAACCGATCAATCAATCCGGTTATATAAGCCGTGAGTGCAAATTTTTCCTCTTTCGGCAACACATCATACGCAGCTTGCGACTCAAAGACGGGGTGTTTGTCATCCGAAAAATCTTTAACGGATGCCAATGGGCGCTCGAACTTCCGTACCAGGGGTAGCAGGGTTTGTTTTATTTTCCCGGCATACGCGGGTTCCACCTTTTCAAAATAGGCGATCACCCGGTCCAGTGCCGGCATCCATGTGCCGTTACCACCAAGAAAATCGGAGCCGTGAAAATGCAGTTTGCGGGTATGGCTCGGGTCCAGGTTGTACGCTCTCATCCACTTCCCCATCGCCTGCATTTCCGGGTACAAGGCCATTCCCAGACTGCCGCCCCGGTACCACATTTCGGGCGTCGCCGGGCCCCCCTGGACATACTCATCGATGATCAGTGAATCAGCGAATCCTGCTTCCAATGCGATGGCATTAAATCCCATCTCCGTCATCAAAAACTCCACAATGCGGTGTTTGGCCTGGGTAATCTCACCGATAAAATGATTACTTTCCCCAAGCGCGACGACACGGGCATCACCAACAATGGCCCGTAATCCTTCAAGATCTTCAACGCCTTGCCCCGCTTCCAATGTTTTCATGGGGTATGCGTGTTCTTTGGCCCAGTTACTGAAAGCATCGGATAATTCACTATTTTTTTTCATTGTAAACCCTCTTCACCAATCAAATAATTTCCACCGCTTCATCTAATTTTCCTTAGGGTATTTTTTATTCAACAGTGACATCAAATGGAAGCCGTTGTCAAGTGAAAAATCGACATAATAATTGTCGACAATCCAGAGAGCTGAGGGCTATATTATCTTTTGGCTGTATAAATTTCTTGCCAAGTTTGACCTTCAGTGACATACTACTTGCTGTTATAGTGACGATCTTTATATTTATGAGGGATGTAATTGAGCATGACTGAACATGGCTGATGATCAAGGAAGAGGCAGACGTTATCACTATGCCAAGCCATGAGAGAAGCGAGGGGCAACGTTTATACAAGCCCTCCACAATAAAAGGAGCGTACACAGTATGTCAGTTCATGTCACAATAGATGTGCCGGAAACATCATTTTCCATTCTGCGCACCACACCTAAAGCATTTGCACACGAATTACGATTGGCAGCCGCCGTCAAATGGTACGAAATAGGTAAAATTTCGCAATCGAAAGCTGCGGAACTGGCCGGAATCAGTCGAGCGAAATTCCTCAAAGCCTTAGGACAGTTTAACGTCTCACCATATCAAATCACGCCGGAAGATCTGATTGCAGAGGTGGGAGATGATCTATGCTCGACTGGTTGACAGTAATATTAACCGGACTAATATGTTTTATCGACATATTTCATGAAATCATCTATAGCATTCAGTATATGTGAACGAATTAAATTTTCGGCCTCATCTTCGTTTCCACTTTTGAAGATTTCGACCATTTTGGCATGCGTTTTCAGTGTGGCGGCATAATTTTTTTCAAAAAACGTAATCGAATAGCTATGCCATAGGGATTGCCGTCGCAAGACCTCGATCTGATCAATCAACATCCTGTTGTTGCTTTTCTCTGTAAAGATCATATGGAAGTCCCAATGACGGAAAAAGAAATCCTTGAAGTTCTTTTCTTTTGCCAGGCGGGCCATGTCTTTCAATGTCGTTTTAAATTTTTTAAAATCCTCATCGGTGAGGTTTTTTACCGATAGTCGAGCCGCCAACCCTTCCAACCACGCTCGCATCGTAAATATTTCCTGAATAAACCGGGGGGTCATCGATCTGACGAAGGTGCCCCGGCGGGGGACTATTTCAACAAGTCCTTGCCCCTCGAGCTTGAGAAGCGCTTCCCGTACCGGCGCCCTGCTGACATTCATGGCTTCCTGGAGGTCGACTTCCTTGATTTGCTGCCCCGGGTGCAGTTTCCCCTCAACGATCGCATTTCTCAGATTATTGGTGATGGCTTCCATCAGTGAATGGGGCTGGGCGATTTCTTTGTAGTTGGTATTGGTTTCGGTTTTTTTTCTCATGGCACTCTCGAATGATTGTTATTTATTAACAGCGCACTTCTATTCGGCTATGGGGCCGTCAATCAAAATCACCGTACATGATCTTTTTTCATACGTCCATAAAAAAATGACGGTTTGAGGCCCGAATTGTCCCCAATACTTCCCTGTTTCAAGTCAAGCTCAGGTGGTGGAAAAATTCTAATCTATTGTAAAAAAACAAAAAATCACTGCATCCGAAAAGATTTGTATGTCGACATTAATTATGTCGTTAAATATTGACTTTGCATGCCGTCAATGTCATTATGTGACAAAAAGGGATGGTGGGCATTCAAGATACGCCGTGTGTCTATGGTACCCCCTTCAGGTATTCCCCAAAGGCCGGAAAACCGGTAACGATAAACGATTTAATCGGAGAGGTGTAATGGGCATTATGAAGCTGTTCATCGCCAGCCTGGAACATGAGACCAATACCTTTTCGCCCTTGCCGACAAATCTGGAAAGTTACAGGAATATGGTGCTGTTTCGCCCGTCCGATGGTGGCGTGGCCGGCGGATATGACCGCTGCGTGGATTTTGTCGATCTCGCCGAGGAAAAGGGCTACGATGTCGTTCGCAGCTTGGTGGCCGTGGCGCAACCGGCCGGCCCAACGACCCGTTATGCTTATGAGTCGCTGCGCGATGAGATTCTCGACGATCTCAGGGCGGCGGGCACGGTCGATATGGTGTTTCTGGTCCTGCACGGCGCGCAAATGGCGGAGGGGTATGACGACTGTGAAGGCGATTTGATTACGCGGGTACGCGCTATCGTCGGAGACGCCGTACCGATCGGGGTT
>JAFDDL010000737.1 GCA_019310865.1 Deltaproteobacteria bacterium
TGATCTGGGTTGGTTTGATTTCTTGGCCAGACCGATACTCTGGCTGATGAATGCAATCTATAAAGTCATTCCCAACTACGGGGTCACCATCATCATTTTGACCATCCTTATCAAAATCATCCTGTGGCCCCTGGGCAATAAGAGTTACAAGTCCATGGGACAGATGAAAAAGATGCAACCGCTCATGGCCGAGATTCGGGAACGGTACAAGGATGATAAACAGAAACAGAATCAGGAGGTGATGGCACTTTACCGGACCTATAAGGTAAATCCTCTTGGGGGATGCCTTCCGATGGTTGCCCAGATTCCGGTTTTTTTCGCTTTTTATCAGATGCTGTATGCGGCGTTTGAACTTCGCCATGCACCGTTTGCAGGTTGGATAAACGACCTGTCCGCGCCGGATCGACTGTTCGAGTTCGGGTTCTCCATTCCATTCATGGAACCCCCATACGGGATTCCTGTTCTGACAATAATCATGGGCGCAAGCATGTTGTGGCAACAAAAAATGCAACCGCCCATGGGTGACCCCGCACAGGCAAAGATGATGATGTTCATGCCCGTCGTGTTCACGTTCATTTTTATCAACTTCTCATCTGGGCTGGTACTGTACTGGCTAACCAATAACATTCTAGGGATTATGCAACAGTATTATGTTACTAAAAAAACTGCTTAAACTTGGAGGGATGGTTTCAAACATGGAGTTTGAAGGTAAAAATGTCACCTCTGCCGTGAAGAAGGCTGCAAAGGCGTTAAACATCGAAGAAAATAAATTCCGTTATGAAGTCATTTCTTACGGTTCCACAGGAATTTTCGGACTCGTAGGTGCTAAGAAGGCAAAAATTCGAGTAGCGTTGAAAGCAGCCAAAGAAAAGAAAACGGTTGAAAGGCGGCCTGAGAAAGAAGCTGCCCCGAACAGGAGTGCGCAGAAGCCGGCCGAGGCACGAACAGCGCCAAAGGCTGAAGCGGTGCCGTTACCGGTGGCATCTGTGCCGGAAGAAGCCATTGAAATGGGGCGAACAATTTTGCAAAAGCTTCTGAATCAGCTGACGGATGATGCCACGATACAGGTCCAAACCGACGACGAGCGCGTCGTGTTTCATGTCAAGGGTGGAAACTCGGCCGTACTCATCGGAAAGCGGGGACAAACACTGGAGGCGATTCAGTATCTTGTTGAAAAAATCGTTAATAAGCACAGCGAAGCACGGGTTCGCCTTCAAGTCGATGTAGCCGGCTACTTGGAAAGCAAGAAGATCAATCTCGAACAGCGGGCTAATCGCCTGGCAGACAAAGTGAAACGCGACGGTAAACCCGTCACGGTCGGCGAGATGAATGTTTATGACCGTAAAATCGTACACATGGCGCTTAAGAATGATCAACAGGTCCGGACCCAGAGCATGGGAAATGGATTTTATCGAAAGCTGGTCATTTTACCCAGAAAAAGCGGACCATCGAAGAACAGACAGAACTAGTGGTCCTTGAAAAATACGGTATTAACCGCAAGGTCCGCACGACACGCCGGTCAGCGACAAGCCTGAACGGAGCACGGTCTTCTTTACTGCCGATTCGATCTTTTATTGCTGTCCATCTCTATTTGTTTCGTTCCCGTTGGCTAAGACTACGCTTTCCTGCGCGAGCCCTAGGCGGAGAGAGGATATGCCAGAAGACACCATAGCAGCCATCGCCACGAGTGTGGGAAGCGGCGGGATCGGCATCGTTAAAATTTCCGGACCAGCGGCAATGCGCGTTGCCGATGAGATTTTTAGATGGCCCGCTTCACGGGATCAAAATACGCCACTGACCCAGGTTTTTTCATCACACAGACTGTACCGCGGACATATTTACGATCCGAAAGGGTCGGAAACCCTTGACGAGGTGCTTCTGTGCATAATGCGTGCCCCCCGATCCTATACCCGGGAAGATGTCGTTGAAATTCAGTCACATGGCGGTGCGGTCGTTCTGACCATGATACTTCAACTGGTCCTGAAGCATGGCGCCCGGCTTGCCGAACCGGGTGAATTCACGCGGCGCGCCTTTATAAACGGGCGTCTGGACCTTTCCCAGGCGGAAGCAGTCATCGATATCATCCAAGCCAAGACGGACCGGGCCCGCGGTGATTGCTGCCTACGAACAGGGGCACATGATACGCGAAGGTCTTCGGCTGGTCATTCTTGGGAGCCCAAATGTCGGCAAGTCAAGCCTGATGAATCGATTTCTGGACAAGCCTTATGAATCGATTTCTGGACAAAGATCGGGCCATCGTTACCGATGTCCCTGGAACGACACGAGATAGCATTGAAGAGACGCTAAACATTCAAGGTCTTCCGGTGGTCCTGGTAGATACGGCCGGGTGGCGCGAAACCAATGATCCGGTTGAAAAAATCGGGATTGAGCGAACGCGAAAGTTGGCCCGGGATGCCGATTTGATACTCTTTATGGTGGATGCTGGAATCGGGCTGACAACAGAAGATCACGATATATATCGTGTTGTTAATGGTAACAACTTGATATTATTAATAAACAAGATAGATTTGCTCCCGAAAGAGGTTCCTTTTGAGTTGCCTCTGGAATGGTCTGAATTCGATACGGTTCGGGCATCGGTCAAATATGGCGATGGCCTTGATGCGCTGAAAGATCGCATCTACCGGTTTGGCACCCGCAATGATGGATCAGGTGTTGATCGGATCGTTCCAACACTTCGGCAAAAGCAGCTGATAGAAAAGACCCGGTCCGGAGCAGCCAGTGCACGGGTGGCGATAAAGGCAGGACGCTTTTTGGAGTTGGTTGCGATTGATCTGCAGGATGCGGTGAATGCGCTTGACCAGGTGGTGGGCGTGCAGGTGACCGGCGATGTTCTCGATGAAATTTTCAGCAAGTTTTGTATCGGAAAATAAGATGTACGAAGGTCCCCTGACGGGGCCAATGTTTCACGTGAAACAATTAGGGGGCTGGTGAGCCCTAACTTTTTTCACCAGAAATAAAGATCGGATAAAGGACGGGAGCATTTGAAATTTCCCCATTAACAACGGAGTCGGTATGTCATATAATTTTGATGTTTTTTTTAAACAGTATGAAACCCTGTCAAAGACAGCGGATCACGTTTTTGAGCGGGTTAAATCGGATTTTCCGGTGGAGGTAACCTGCAAAATCGAATGTTCCGATTGCTGTCATGCCCTGTTTGATATTTCACTGGTGGAGGCACTCTAT
>JAFDDL010000130.1 GCA_019310865.1 Deltaproteobacteria bacterium
CCCACCTGGCGGCGTTACGAAAATACAGAATATCCTGATATTCTTTAATTTTCGTGCCTTGCCATGTGGGCGCCTCAACACCTAAAATTGTGAATTTATTTCTGTGCGAACCCTAACAGTGGCCATTTATAGATGGGCACTAACTTGGGAGAAATGACACGATATGGAAAAGTACGCGGAGCAGACGGTTCAGGAATTTGAGGGATGGAATGAATTTTATTCAAACACGGTCGGTGAGAAGCTGACGGCTTTCAGCAAAGAAGGCCGAATTTATGATGTGATTTATGCACAGCAATTTGACCGAAAGGTGCTCGACGACCTTTGCGACCTGTCGGAGATGATCCGCCATTTGGCGAAAACAAAAGGCGGACAGAAAAAGCTTCGAAACCTGCTTCCGCATAAACGCGCCATGCTGTATTTTGTACAGCCGTCTACCCGTACCTTTCTTTCCTTTCTGAACGCCTGCCAGATTTTAGGGCTCACCGTGTCTGAAATACGGGGCACTTCAACAAGCTCCGAGGTAAAGGGGGAATCTCCCGAAGACACGATCCAGACCTTTGCCAGTTATGTCGATCTGATTATCTCCAGGCATCATGAGGCCGGATTTGCAGAAAAGACCGCCTGGGTATTGAACCAGACCGAACGACCGGTGCCGGTATTAAACGGCGGATCAGGCCCGGACCAGCACCCCACCCAAGCCTTGCTGGACATTTATACCCTGGAGCGCGAGTTCAGAAGCATCGGCGGTCTGGACGGGAAAAAGATCGCCATGGTGGGAGACTTGAAACGGGGTCGAACGGTTCGCTCCTTGAGCTACCTGATGAAAAATTACAAGGATGTCGAGCTGGTTTTTGTATCACCCGAGGTCTTTCGAATGAAAGAGGACATCAAGTCGTTTCTGGATCGCAGCCAAATTCCCTATCGGGAGACGGACGATTTCGAAAGCGTCATGCCGGAAGTGGATGCCATTTACATGACGCGAATTCAAAACGAGTATGCGGAAGACCCCCATGGCGGCGCGGAATCCTATCCGGATTTTCACCTAAAAAATAGCCATCTTCCCCTGCTTCAACCCCATTGCGCCATTATGCATCCACTACCGAGGCGCTATGAAATTGATGTGCGCATCGATATGGACCCGCGAGCCGCGTACTGGCGCCAGGAGCGCTGCGGCATGTGGCTTCGGGCA
Organism: Deltaproteobacteria bacterium; assembly: GCA_019310865.1. The sequence continues at coordinate 1,190 of JAFDDL010000130.1, forward strand.
GCGCTGATTGCCTACATCTTCAGGGTGGACCGGGAAATACGGAGTGAATTTTCGTAAAGCCATTCAAGGGAGTCAAAAATTTTTCCCTTTAATGTTCAATCATAATAATTGATAGGAATGGTCGAAAGCCTTATGAAAGAAAAAATCGGGAAGGGCACGAATGACGGTTATGGCGATTTTTTAGACGATGTCACTCAGGTTGCCCGGAGGCGTGAAGAAGAGGCCGTTGAGGAGGGTCTCGACCAGGCAAAAGCCGGAAAAGGGCTCTCTGCCGACATGGGGATGCGGGTCAAAAAGGCGCGGGAAAGCCGCGGCCTAAGCATTTTTGATATTTACCTAAGAACGGATATTGACGTCGATCTACTGTCTCAAATCGAAGAGGGAGCGGTTGTCCCGCCCCTGGGGACGGTTATCAAAATTGCCAAGGCCCTTGATCTGAAAATGGGATATTTCATCTCCGGTGAAGAGGGAGAGGCCTACACGATCGTTCGCCGGGATGATCGAGAAGTGGCCTCCCGATATGATTCAAGCAAGGAAAAACATTACGGCTATGAATATGAGCCCCTTGCGCCCCATAAAATGGATAGATACATGGAACCGTTTATGGTCACCCTTGAACCTTCTGAAACGGAGGAAGAGAGATCGACCCATGACGGTCAAGAATTTATTTTTGTGCTTCATGGGGAGATGGAGGTGCGTCTTGGAGAGGAAATTCACATTCTCGAGATAGGTGACAGCATCTACTACGACTCCGGCGTACCACACCTAGTAAAATGCCATGGCAAAGAAACCACTAAAATTCTTGCTGTCCTCTATGCCGGGAAATAATAATGCCCTTCTTCGGTGCACACTTTTTCATTTCCGATAACCCCTGACAAGTAAACCGAGGGAAAATCAACAAAATGACATTATGTTATCAGATGGATGAAAAGTATGAAATGATACGTTTGGCCGTCAGGGAGTTTGCGGAAAGCGAAGTCAAACCCGTGGCCGGGGAACTGGATGAAAAAGAGGCGTTCTCCGTATCATTGACCCAACAGATGGGTGATGTCGGTTTGTTCGGTATGGTTGTTCCTGAAGCGTATGGGGGCCAGGGCCTGGACTATATTTCCTATATAATAGCCATGGAGGAGATTGCCCGGGTGGATGGTTCACAGGCAGCCACCCTCTCTGCAGGTAATTCTCTGGGCATCAACCCCATTGATGCATTTGGCTCAGAAGCCCAACGGAGAAAATATCTTCCCGATCTCTGCCGGGGAAAAACGCTTATGGGATTCGGTCTGACCGAACCGAATGCAGGTTCCGATGCCGGCGCGACCAATACGACCGCGGTCAAAGAAGGAGATTCGTGGGTCATTAACGGCAGAAAGACATTGACCACGAATGCCGACACACCCATGACCAAAGGGTCCATCGTTCAGACAGTGACCGGCGTTAGGCCAAACGGAAGACCCGATTATACCTGTTTTATCGTGGAAAATGGTACGCCCGGTTTCACCTTGAACACACTGAAACGAAAACTCATGTGGCGGGGGTCAAATACGGCGGAGCTCTTTTTAAACAATTGCCGGGTGTCGAGTGATGCCATGCTTGGGAATCCAGGGGATGGGTTCAAGCAGATGCTTGCGACCCTCGATGGCGGGCGCCTTTCCATTGGGGCCATGGGTCTGGGTTGTGCCCAGGGGGCTTACGAGGCTGCCCTGCGTTATGCCAAGGCGCGTATCCAATTCGGACGTCCCATTTGCAAGCAACAAGCCATTGCTTTCAAGCTGGCGGATATGGAAGTGAAGATCGAACTGGCAAGAAACCTTTTGTACAAGGCCTGCTGGTTGGCCGAAAATAAGCGCCCTTTCGGCAAAGAGGCCGCCATGAGCAAACTTTATTGCAGTGAAATCGCCAAGGAGGTAGCCGATGAAGCCGTTCAGGTCCATGGGGGATACGGTTTGTTTAAAGATTACGATGTGGAGCGCTTTTATCGGGATCAACGCCTTCTGCAAATCGGTGAAGGGACATCCGAGATACTTCGGATCGTGATTTCGCGGGCAATCGGCTGTTAGGGTGGTTGAAAAAAAGCGTTCATTCGAGGTATTTAAATGAAAATAATTGTAACCGTAAAACAAGTCCCCAAAACACATGAAGTGAAAATCGATCCGAAAACCGGTACGCTTATTCGCGACGGTGTCCCCAGTATTATCAATCCGGACGATAAAAATGCCATCGAAGAAGCGCTCAGGATAAAAGAAAACAATGATGATGTGGAGGTCACGGTTTTATCCATGGGCCCCCCTCAGGCAGAAAACGCCCTGCGAGAAGCGCTTGCCATGGGTGCGGACAGGGCCTTTCTTGTGAGCGATAGGGCTTTTGCCGGGGCGGATACCCTGGCAACAAGCTACATGCTATCTATGGCGATAAAAAAAATAAAAGAATACGACCTGATCCTCTGTGGAAGACAGGCCATAGATGGGGAAACCGGACAGGTTGGTCCACAACTCGCCGAAGAATTGGATCTTCCACAGGCCGTCTATGCCGAGGAGATCAACATTCAGGGGAACCTGGTAACCGTGAAGAGTAATTTCGACAGCGTCACCCGGGTGATCGAAATGAAAATGCCGGCATTGATTACGGTCTCAAACCGGATCAATAAACCTCGGTTTAAGACGACGAACGCGGTCCTGAGAGCCTTTCGAGACAAGGCGGTCGTTACCTGGACAAAGGAAGATTTGAAGCCAAATCCGATGCGGATCGGTATCAACGGCTCACCTACCTGGGTTAAGAAAACATTCATGCCGCGTCACAGCCGTGAGGGGCTTGTGATCGACAAGCAAGCGACGGAGAGTGCGGAGGATATCCTGAATTTCATTTTGGAGAAGGCCCTCCTATAGATGACGGTGAGCGGTTTTTACCAGCCGAATAGACTATTTGAAAAGGATTGGTTATGTCTGTTGTTGTTTATGAAGAAACGTGCGAAGGGTGTGAACTCTGCGTCTCGGCGTGCCCCTATGCCGTAATAAGCATTCAGGAAAAGAAAGCGGTCTTGAGCACCGGATGTACCAATTGCGGGGCGTGTATCGATTCGTGCGAGTTTGAAGCCATCACCTTCGAAGATTCTCAGGAGAGGATCCGTATGGATGTCGACCAATTCAAGGGGATCTATGTTTTCATCGAGCATGACAATCAGACCGCTTCAAAGGTTTCGCTGGAACTGCTGGGAAAGGCACAGGGGCTGGTTAGAGAGTTTTCGCGGCAGGGTAAAAACCAGCTCGTAACAGCGATACTGATCGGCTATGAACTGGGCAATATTGCTGATGAATTGATCTATTACGGTGCAGACCATGTGATCATCGTGAAGGATGAACCCTTCAGGATCTATCGAACGGACATTTACACCAAGGCAATCGTTCAAATTGTCGGGGAGAAAAAACCTGAAATTCTTCTAATCGGCGCAACTCCGCAAGGGCGGGATCTTGCCCCGCGTGTGGCCAATCGGCTGCGAACCGGCTTGACCGCGGATTGTACGGCCCTTGAAATATGCACAGATGAGGGTATTTTGCTGCAAACCCTGCCGGCCTTTGGCGGCAATATCATGGCCACCATTGTTTGCCCTGATAACCGCCCGCAAATGGCTACGGTACGTCCGGGTGTGATGAAGAAATATCCCCGCGATCCGGAAAAAACCGGCACCAAAGAAATGATGACCATTGATCTGAATGAAAAGGATTTTATCATTCGCATTCTGGACATCATTGCATCAACCAAGAAGCATGTAAAACTGGAAGATGCCAAGATCATTGTAGCCGGAGGTCATGGGGTGAACAATCAGCAGGGGTTTAAAATCCTGGAAACGCTGTCAACCGAACTGGGGGCCCAAGTAGGGGCCTCACGAGCTGCTGTAGACGCAGGCTGGATTGGGCAGGATCATCAGATCGGCCAGACCGGAAAAACGGTCCAGCCGGATTTATATATCGCCTGCGGCATTTCAGGATTCATTCAGCATCTGGCCGGGATGTCGCAATCCAAATACGTCATTTCCATAAATACCGACAAGCAAGCCCCCATTGTCGCTGCCTCCGATGTGACCTTTATAGGCGACCTGTTTCAAGTCGTTCCCATGCTCACAGATAAGATACGAGAATATAAAGAGGCAAATCCAAGTCCGTGAAGCAGGCCAAATCCGAAGGCCACCACACCCTACTGGTTTGTCAATTGCCATTTGTCGTTTGTCATTTGCTGTTTGGCTATTGAACCAATCTTCATTTTCATGGCCTATCCTTGATTATTTTTTAAATTAAGAGTTGACACTAATATTTTAGTGGGCTATATTAATTGCATGTGATGCCGATGGTGGTATCGGATTTTTTTATTACTAACGATTGCAGGGTCATTTGATTATGGCGGGATTGCGGGAAAGAAAAAAGGAAAAACGCAAACACGACATCATTAAGATAGCTGAGCGGTTATTCCGGGAACAAGGCTTTCCGGAGACGGCCATGGAAACCATTGCTGAAAAAGTGGACGTATCGCCGGCAACGGTTTACAATTATTTTCCAACCAAAGCGGATCTGCTGTTTGAAATCCTGCGATCGCTGGATGAAAATATGATGCGATTTGTTGAGGCAGAGCTGAAAAAGCCGCTGAAAGATCCCGTTGAAGCGGTCTGCCGATTCCTGAATGTGTTTGTGACATCCGGCCTGGAGCACATCGGCAAAGATACCTATCGGCATGTGATCGCCAATATGTTTGTCAAACAAGACCACAACTTTAATATTCGTGTTAAATCCCTAAATGCGCTGCTGATTGAGCAAATTGCAGCGATTTTAGAACAATTCAAAGGGCGAGGTGTTATTTCAGTGGGTGCAAATACGCAACTGGCGGCCGATATATTGTGGAAACTTCACCGGGCGCTATTTTTTGAATACCTGCAAAGCGACGAGATGTCCTTTAAGCAATATAAATCGGCGAATCGCAAATATGTAAATGCCGTCATAAAGGGGCTTCTGTAATTTATTACAGATAAAAAGAATAAAAGAAAGGAAACATAAAATGACCGAAGAAAATGCAACAATCGTCAGTTCATGGAATGAATGGGATCCACTCAAGCACGTGATCGTCGGAAGAGCCGACGGCGGTATGGTGCAGGCGCCGGAGCCGGCTGTTTATCGCGACTTTCCGCAGTATGGATTTCCTTACGGCACTTATGGTCCGATGCCCGAGGAGATGGTGGAAAAGGCCGTTGCCCAGCTTGACAATTGGGCGAATATTTTGAAAAAACGCGGGATTCGCGTGGATCGCCCGGATGTCCTTGATTTTAGCCAGGCGGTTCAAACGCCTGACTGGAAGCAAGAGACCATGCTCGGTTGCATGCCCCCGCGGGATGTACTGCTAACGGTTGGAAATGAAATCCTCGAAGCCACCATGTCCGTGCGAAGCCGTTTTTATGAATATCTTTGCTACCGGCCTTTGCTTGAGAAATACTATGCGGAAGATCCGAACTTCCGCTGGGAAACAGCCCCAAAGCCGCGACTGACCGAACGCACCTATAAAAAAGACTGGCACGAGAAATGGAGCGCGCTCAGTGAAGAAGAGCAGTGGAAAAGAGCCGAAGCCGGCGATTGGATTCTCACGGAGGTTGAGCCCCTGTTTGATGCCGCCGATGTCGTTCGGTTTGGCAAGGATCTCTTTGTCCAGTATTCGATGGTGACAAACGATGCGGGTATTCGGTGGCTGCGCCAACATTATCCGGATCACCGGGTACACAAGCTACTATACCGGGAATTGCAGCCTTGGCATATGGACTCGACGTTGGTGCCGATCAGACCGGGATTGGTGGTGGCCAACCCGGTGCGAGACGCATTGACGCCTCAGGTCCTTGAGCTGCTGGAAAAGAACGACTGGGAAGTTCTCTACGCGCCAAAATCGGTACTGAAAGAAAAGCGTCCCATGTGCTATTGCAGCGTCTGGCTGAACATGAATTTTCTGGTGCTTGATCCCAATACCGTGGCGGTCGAGGCCAGCGAAACCCCGATGATGGAGGCCCTGGATAAAAAAGGCATTGAAGTCATTCCGGTGCCGTTTTATGATGTGGTTATGTTCGGCGGCTGCCTGCACTGCTCCACAGCGGATGTATATCGCGAGGGCGGTTGCGAGGACTATTTCCCGAATCAAATCGAAGGCTTCTAAGACGCTTTCCTTCGAATTGGGCGACTTAATTCAATCGGTGCGGATATCACAGAGCTTGCCCCTGACATAGATCCCACCGGAAATTCAACGCAGTTTGTTGGAAAGGTCATCAGGGAATTATTGATCTGCATGAGATAATTGCCTGCCAGGCACCACTTCTACTCGTTGGCGGCAAATTCATCGCGCAATTGTTGTTCAGACAACCCGCAATGCCCAGCGATATTTTCAAAAAAGGGTACCCAATAGAAATGGCCTATAAAATCGGTATTGACCTCGGCGGCACCAAAACCGAAATCATCCTGCTTGACAAAGCGGGAAAAGAAATATTCAGACACCGGAATCCCACACCGGGGGAAAAGGGATACCGGGCCATCCTCGACAACATCGATGACCTCTACGCCCTTGCGGTGGCAAAAATCCCCAAAACCGAGCCGTTTACCATCGGTATCGGAATTCCTGGAACGCTTGATAAAAAAACCAATCTTGTTCAAAATGCCAATACAACCTGCCTGATCGGTCAACCGCTTCATTCGGATCTCGAAAAAATACTACATCACCCCTTAAAAGTGGAAAATGACGCAAACTGTTTTACACTGGCTGAAACAGTCGCCGGAGCCGCCGTAGGATACGATTTTGTTTTTGGCATCATTATGGGCACAGGCTGCGGCGGAGGCATCTGCATCGATGGCCGTATCCGCCAAGGTAATCACCAAATCGCCGGGGAATGGGGTCATTTTTCAGCAGATCCCAATGGTAATCAATGCTATTGCGGTAATCGGGGATGCGTGGAAACGCTGATCAGCGGCTCGGGGGTTGAAAAAAATTATCTGACATATTTTGACCGCCGCCTTTCCATGAAAGAGATCGTTGATGGTTATCGAAATGGTGACACGGCCTGCGCCCGGGTATTTCAGCAATTTCTGGAAGATTTTGGACGATGTGTGGGCGGTGTTATCTCCATACTCGATCCGGATGCGGTGGTAATCGGCGGAGGGCTTTCCAACATCCCTGAACTCTATCGGGGCGGAATTGACCAGATAAGGCGATTCGCGTTTCATCGGCGTGTGGAAACACCGATTCTAAAAAACAAATTGGGAGACTCTGCCGGCGTTATTGGTGCTGCTTCGTTGGGGATTTAGGGTTGACATAGTATTTTAGCCCTGCTATTTGTACATAGAACATATAATTTAGCAGGGTTAAAATATGGATATAACAACTTTTCAGCTCTTAAATCCATGGCGAACCGGGAGGAATTGGGATGTTCCTCATATCGAGCGAACAGTTACAGGGAAAATTTCGGCATGGCTTCAACTTATAAATTCAGATCACGCCAAACCGGATGATATTTATTTTTTCAACCTGGACATCGCCGGTATCAAGGATTTTTTAAAAGACCAGGCCTCGTTTCTGCGATTTCTGGACATCGAGAAACGGAAAAACACTTATGTGTTCATCGATGAGGTCCAACGCCTTTCCGACCCCGGGCTTTTTATAAAAGGACTTCAAGACCTCCGTCTTCCCATTAAGTTTGTTCTCACCGGTTCTTCATCTCTGGATATCAGAGCGAAAACACAAGAAGCGTTAACGGGTCGGAAACAGGTTTTCCATATCTGGCCACTTTCCTTCTCGGAGTACATTAAAACGGTACCCGTCCTGCGTGATATGACGTATCCGGACCGCAATGACTATGAAATGTATCTGGGGCTTTTAAATGATACGCTTCACGATTATTCGTTTTATGGCGGATATCCGGCGGTGGTTTCTACTGAATCACATGAAAAAAAAATGATGCGCCTCAATGAGATCCTCACCAGCTATCTTGAAAAAGATATCGCTGGATTTCTCAAAGTCGAAAACATTCCGTTGTTTAGAAAGTTGGTGACATTGTTGTCGGCGCAACAAGGCGGGCTGGTCAATATACAGGAGTTGTCTGAAACACTGGGCGCCAATCGGGAGACGGTTTCGCGTTATATTCATTATCTTGAAGAAACATTCGTAATATGCCGAATAGCGCCATACTTTTCGAACCGGAGAACGGAATTGAGCAAGATGCCAAAAATATATTTTTCAGATCCGGGCCTCAGGAATCTAGCCAGAGGGGGCGGGCTCGTCCTGGAAAATTTGATGTTTAGTCCGGATCATGGGATTATCTTGGAAGGGATTGTGACCGCACATGTTTTTCGCGGGCTTTCCTTTTCAACGAGATTGAACTTCTGGCGGACAAAGTCCGGTGCAGAAGTCGATTTGGTGGTGTCAGACAAAAACCCTGTGGCCGGCATTGAAGTAAAAGCAGGTGCACTGAGAGATATCCGCATCACCCGCGGTTATCGCTCATTTCTAACCAAATACAAGCCGGATATAGCCATTATACTGAATCGTACACTATGGAATAAAAAAGAAATAGCCGGTTGTGTCATTGAAGCCATCCCGACAGCCATATTTCTGTTGCAAAATCGTGTGCTTCAACCCCCTGTGGCAGGATAGTTGTGATCTGGTAACACCCATCGACAGGCTGGAAAATGCGGTATGAAAATCCTTGTCGATGAAAATATTCCAGCAATCATCAAGGCTCTCGTTTCAATAAAAGGGTTGAGAGCAAAATCATGCTGCCGCCCACAAGGATGGGTAGGGTTAGCTTTTCCTTGAATATGATAATTCCGAAAACACAGGTCGTGAGCACTTCATTATAGGTAAAAATAGAAGCCGTGGATGCCTTAATTCGCCGAAGCGCCGAAAAAAAGAGGCTAAATGCAAAAATCCCGGTCAGAGAGGCATAGATCAGGGCAATAACGGTTTGCTTAATACTTGGAAGCGGCACCATGATAAACATGAGGGGCAAAAAGACCACAGCGCCCACCAGGTTCTGATAAAACACGGCTTCATAATGGGAAAATTTTCCGGATTCGCTTTTGAATATGATCACGGTTACCGCGTATACGATAGCGACCAGCAGCATCGAACTCATTCCAATGAAATCCCGATTGGTAAAGGACAGCTCCTGATTCGAAAAGACAATGATAATCCCCGCGAACGCTACACCCAGGAAGATCAGATTCCGTTTGGCAATGGTTTCTTTCAGGATTAGGGCACTGAAGAGGGTTGCGAAAATCGGCCAAGAATACAAGATGATGATGGCGTTGGACAGAGTGGTGTACATGTACCCCATAAAATAAAACGGCATACGGGCACCGTGGAGTACAGATGCCAGCAGAAGCATTCGTTTGTCTTGCTTTCCCCATCCTTTTCTAACGGTGATGAGAAGTGCGAGACACAGGGCTGGGAAAGCCAGACGGAATGCAGAAAGGGTGACCGGATGAAGACTCAGAAATTTGACAAACACACCACCTGTACCCCAGAGAACAGTGGCCAGGATAATTTCAATGTAAGGATTAAATTTCATAAGTGTTTCCGATGTTTCATATAATCTAATATAAACCTGGAAGCGCTAAGATCTCAGAATTTCCGTCGCCAGACGGGGCCAGTGTTCTGCCATGTAAAGGGGAATGGACAAAACATTGTCATGCCAGGAAAGCTCATGGAGGGAAAAACGAATACCAAAAGGAGATCCCGGATGTTCATCTATAAAAAGTCGAAGACTCTTCAGTTTGCCGGTTTTTCCGGACTTGACTTCAACGGGAAATACTTTATCCGCCAAGTGCACCAGGTAATCCACTTCTGCTTGGCTTGATTTTCGGGCCCTTGACCAATAAAAAACAACCCGTTCATCATAAGGGTTGGCAGCAGCCAGAAGCTGCTGTCCGATAAACTGTTCCACCACACTCCCCTGGTTTATGGCCATAATATCTCGATCCAAATGAAGCGCCGCATCCAGCCACAACGCCCGTTGCATTAAGCCCACGTCAAGATGCAACAGCTTGAACTTTTTCGGATTTGTTTGTGCGCCCAGCGGTACGCCATGTCCGGCTGAATGGCGCACCTGATACAAACAACGGGCCTCTTCAAGAAGTGAGATGGCATTTTTCAAATCTCGGGACTGAATATGAGGATTTATTCGAGTGTACTTGCACTGATTGCCCACTAGTCCGGGCGTCGCCGCAAAGACCTCTTTGAGGTATTTATGCTGAGAAGTGGCGGCATACTTCGCAAAATCCGCCTTATAGGTTTGAAGGATTGTTGTTTGAAGCGTTTTGATTTCTTCGGGTGTGGCGTTGTCGGCATAGGCTGCAACAGCTGCCGGCATACCGCCGACAACAAGATATTTTCTTAATAGTCTAGCCATCTCATCGTTGAAAGCGCGATCGATGCCGACTGCCACCTCAACTCGTCCCAAATATGCTCTTAGCCTTTCATGTCCCATGGCGTCGAGAAATTCCCCAAAGGTAAGTGGGTCCATGAAAATGGAGGTGATCCTTCCCACAGGCATCCTGAAATTTTCACTTCTGAAAGCTATTTCAACCAGTGAACCAGCACCGATAATGTGTAAATCCGGCATTTTTTCAAAAAAATACCGGAGTGCTAATATCGCGCGGGGACATTCCTGTATTTCATCCAGAAAGAGCAAGGATTCCCCGGGTTTAATATCTGTCTGCGTCAGAAGGGAGATTTTTTCCACAATGTCACGAACATGAAAAGAGTCAAAACAGGCTGCCATCTCCGGACGCTCTTCGAAGTTAACAAGCGTATAATTCTTAAAATTTCTCTTGGCGAACCACTCCACTGAATGTGTCTTGCCCACTTGGCGTGCGCCTCTTACCAACAAGGGACGGCGTATCCGGCTGTCTTTCCAAGCTATCAGTGCATTATTGATATTCCGGTTCAGCATTGTTTATTCACTCCCCTCGCATCGTTCTATATACAATTATGCGATATTTGCAGAAAAAACAAGCTTATTTTCATCAACATTTGCATATTTTACGGGGTTAATATTGGACATTTCATGTAAAGGGGTCAAGTCCGCTCTTGGCCCTTTACGGTTGATTTTTCCAATTTATCCAATCGGATTACCGGCTTAGGGTCCCCAGCCAGCTTCTTTTTCATGCGCACAATCACGCTGTTGACTGTTCTGTCGTTGTTGATTTGAAATGGTAACCGATTTCAAAAATGGTCAAGAGATGCCCCCTTTTTACCCAACGCAGGGGTTGGATAAAAAGGGATGTTTTGTAACTGGTTCCTAAGAAAAAGTTTTACGTTTCCTGTTGACACCGACGCCCCCACTATATAAAATATGTACCTGAACTTGGCCATATATAACGAAAGGTGGTGAATTATGCAAAGCTCCACCCTGCATATCAAGGTAAAGCCAGAACTGGCAGCCGGATTAAAGGCGTTGTCAAGGAAAAGGGACGCTTCAGTCGGAGAGCTTGTCAGGCAAGCTGTTTTATCCTGTTACCAGCTTGAGTTGCTGAATCTCGATGAAAGGCAAAAACGCGCCATTGCAGCTTATCAGGGCGGGTATATAAGTCTGGGCAAACTATCAGAGGAAATGGGAATGGATGTCTGGAAGACCCGGAAATGGCTGGAAGAGCATGATATCCCCCAGAACAACTCTTTTATTGAAGATGATATAGAGAATGCATGAAAAAAGATGGTTGTTTGATACGGTCGCCCTCAGCAATTTTCTCCTGTCAGATGCCGCGTATATTCTTGAAAAACGCTATCGAAAGTGTGGGATTATTACGTGGGAAGTCTATGATGAGATTTCTGCCGGCTTTGCAGAGCATCCGGCCTTGAAGTATGTTGATGAGATGATCGACAGCAAAATATTTAGCCTGGCCACATTATCAAGAAAAGCCCATAAAGTTTTTTTAGGGCTGATCGGGCATCTCGGAAAAGGCGAGGCCTCCTGCATCGCTTCTGCTAAAATACAATCCGGCATTGTGGTTACAGATGATCGCGCCGCAAGAAAGATTTGCCGCCAACTTGAGATCCCGGTGACAGGGACAGTGGGGATACTTAAAGCATCTGTTTTGTCGGATCAACTCAGCTTGGCAGTAGCGGATATACATCTCAAGAAAATGATAATCTCCGGTTTTTATTCACCGGTGCTCAATATATCCGATATTGTCTAAGCAGGCTTCGCCGGAAAATTTAAAACGCCAAGGCCACCGGCGCACGGCTATATGGGCAACGGGTTGCCCCGGATGTCGTGTAAACTTGGCGGGAAACATGTCCGGTGATGATGAGCCGGCGGCGATACATCCGGTTGAGATTATCGCCTCATCTCTGGTATAATGTGGCTTTCCGCGACCCTATATGTGAAGAGATGGCCCGTAGGTTATCGAAAATGTGAGACGAATTACGACGCCATGCTGTCGTGATTCTTTGCACCCGGCACTCCGGGGAAAAATCCTTAACCGCCGCCAAATTCGACATACTTTTCGGAGCTAAAACTATCTTTTTCTTAAACCGCCCTTTTTGCCCCCAAAAACATCGAGCTAAGCCTCAAAAACAGGCC
>JAFDDL010000131.1 GCA_019310865.1 Deltaproteobacteria bacterium
CCGACCCTATCCCTGCCTATCCCCCTATCCCTTACATTAACCCAAAAGTTGAACAGTGATGTACGGAAAAACCGTTAAAATCCAGGATCTGAAATAACATAGACTGTTTTTCTTCCATTAAATTTGTGGATGCGTAGAATTCTTGAGTTGATCCACTCTGAGCTGCGTTATCTATAGTAGGAGGGCATTTGTATGAAAAGCGACTCATTAAAATTCAGCGACATGTTTGCCTATTCGGGCATCGCACTGGCACTGGCGATCATGGCAGACCCGATACCCACCATCATCAATCAGTTTTATGTCAAATACACGGAGGTAACCCTGGCAGCTGTGGGCGCGGTATTGTTTTTCTCCAGGTTTATCGATGCGGCAACAGATCCGGCAATCGGTTTGCTATCAGATAGAACGCGAACCCCGATCGGCAAACGAAAGCCCTGGATTATCGGGGGCGGTGCAGTGGCCATGATTGGGGTGTACTATTTTTTCAATCCGTCGGCCGACAGCGGCATTCTCTATTTTGCCGTCTTTTGTAATATTTATTACCTGTGCCGCACCCTGATTGCCATCCCATACGCCGCCTGGGGCAGTGAAATCACCCGCGACTACCACGAGCGGGCCAGAATCGGCGCCTGGTATGGCGGTCTCTTATTGACGGCGCAACTGCTTTTTCTGGCCTTCCCGGTGATTGTCTCCTCACCACTGTTACCCCTGTTTGATAGTCCCGAGTTGGGACCGGAGATGATTTCTCTGATCGGTTGGGTGGGAGTGGTTTTTATTCCCTTTTCCATTGGGCTGGCGGTATGGCTGGCGCCAAAAGGTGATGACCTGAATGGTGTGAGGGTGGGGTGGGGTAGGCATTACCATAAAATCCATATTTTTGGTTTTTATAAAAAAGGCCTGCAACCCATTGCCAAGGTCCATCACCATTTGACACCAGTCGCAATTCCTGACCAATGGCTTCTGAATTGATAGTTTGGTCAAAATATGCACCATTTGGCGTGATCCAGGTTGGCCCCCCAGATCCGGGAGGAAATGGTAAACCGCATAATGTACCCTGAGGACCGCGCAGTACCTCTATCCGTGCCATATCAAAACTTGCCACATCCGGAAAATAGCTGGCCATGGTCAACGGCATTTCATCCAGGTAATAACCTACGGATGCTCCCGGCCCTCCGCCAACAGAAGACATCTCTGCTATCCCTCGAATTTTTACTGACCCATCCCCCGCTTGTGTATTCCGCAGCTCCACACCCGGGACGGATTCAATCATGTCGCTGAAATTCCGTGCGCCCATAAAATTCAGATCCTGTTCGGAATAAGCGCTGATGGATTGGGGAATATCCTGCAGTCTTTCCGCCCGTTTGGTTGCGGTGACAATGGTTTCTTCAAGGATGAATGTTTTGGGGGCCCAGCTGATATCGCATTTACTTTTCGTTTTGTTGGCGTGTATCTTGTACATAACTTCTCCTTTCTCGTAGGCGTTACAATTGATAGAAGTGGTTTTGAAACCACTTCTTGGGAGACAAATAATTTTGGCCATTATTATTAACCCCTCTCAATTGTATAAACGCACCCCAACGCCACCCAACTCAAGAAAATTTAAATTTTTTTTTGTCTATCGAAAAGTGAACTTCATATCTATGCGGATTTGCATGTAATGTTTACTGTTCGGTGATCACATTATAAGCTTCCGGCCTTCGAAGTTTTAAATACGGCCGGGCCGTCCGGATTCTTTCAATCAAGGAAAGGTCCACATCCGCATACACAATCTGTTCGGTATCGTCCGCTTTTACAACCACGTCCCCATTGGGATCCACGACGATTGATTCTCCACAAAAATGCATTTGATCTTCAATACCGACCCGGTTGGTCATTGCGATGAACACACCATTTTGCATGGCCTGGACACGAAGTTCCCATTCGAACAGTTCCGATGGTTCGCCCTTTGTATTGGCGGTTGGAATCACAATGAGCTGAGCGCCTTTCAATGTGCACGTTCGAACACTTTCCGGCAGATGTCGGTCAAAACAAACCACGATCCCAAATGGTCCGGCAGCCGTATCGTGCACCTGGAATCCGGTATCGGACGGTGTGTAATAATCCTGCTCATAAAACTGCGGGGCCTGCATAATATGCACCATTTTTGATATTCCCAGGATTTCACCATTCGAATCAATAACCGGAGAGGCGTCAAAACACTTGTCGCCTTCCTGCAGGTAGATATTGGGAAGACCGATCAACTGAAGATCCCGGCATTTTTTCCTGAGCGTCTCTATTATTTTATGGTCAATGCAGATTGCATATTGAGACATATCCCGTCCCGAAAAAAAAAAAAAAAATGGACTTAACTGAAGTTCAGGAAAAGAAACGATTTGTGCACCCTTTGCGGAAGCTTCTGCCATCATGGACAATGCTTTTTCTAAATTCTCCGCCATATCCGAGCCAAACGACATTTGAAGCAATGCAATTTTCAATTTTACCCCCTTTGTGATGAAAAGATTATCCCCGACGGCGCACCGATTCGGAAATCCGATCAAATGATCCAACCAATCCCGGTGACCCAATGTTTACTGTTTTGAATCATACCCGAATCAAATGCAATATAATATTGAGTGGAAAGATCGTCATTGTTAGAAGAGATTAGCCCAGGGTCAGCGACTGCCTAATCACCACGCCGACCGGACCGAAATGGCTTCGGATCAAAGGGCCACAATGCCCGGGTCATATTCCGATAGGGGGACGTTTTAGAATCGACGGGGATCGCACCCGGAGAATGCACCATCAGCCCCATGGGATAGTCGGGATGATGCGGGAAAGCATCCTTAATGGCGATGATCTTGCGGGTCATCGGCGCCAGCCCCAATGCTTCGAATTCCTGGAAACAGTCTTCGGGTGTCATGCGTTTGGATGACATGACCACATCGACCGTCCCGACCCGAATCACGGCAACCTCACCAAACAACTCATGGAGCGTCTCCGGCGCAGGCACCCGCAGCACGGTCGCCTCAACATCAAGTGACGGGCCGGAGACCCGTCCGACGCGCCCGCCAATTCGCATATCGAGTTTTTCACCCTCACCGACCGCGCGTGCAATGGCAACGGCGAACGGATCCCATAGATAGCCAAAGATCGCGGAAATTTTTCGATCGATCAATGCACTGAGCAAGAATGTCGAATCTGCCGGGGCACCGCCCCCGGGATTGTCCGAGAAATCAGCCAGGACCACCGGCCGGCCGGCCATGGCAAGGGCTGCATCGATGGCCTCGTCCACACCCATGAAATGGGGCATGGTGCTTTCCCGCAAATCAAACAGTTCCCGACCCAGTTTTTCGGCGAGTCTGTCGCCGTCTTTTTTTCTATCATCGGTTATGACCAGAACCTTAACACCGATATCGGGATTGTCGGCAGGTGGGAAACTGTGCACAATCGAGATGGATAATACGCCGTTTTTACCCTCGAGTCCTTTGATTTTATCAACGAAACCTTTCAACGGCTCAACCGTTGTGTGATAGGCGTTTATCATACGGCAATCGAAGACCGACATCACCGGTTTAACGTGTCCCCCGGCGGCCGATACGGACAGCGCGAACACTTCGTTGGCACGATCCAGCACATCGGCATGGGGTTGCTCTTTATACAAAACCATCAAGGTGGCATTTTCCAGCATGGCGCCGGTTAAGTGGCAGTGGGGATCGAGCTCGACGCCAATCACCCCATCGGGTCCCACAATGGCACGGGCGCGGGTCAGAATATCACCTTCGCAGTCGTCGTAACCGTAGGCGGCCATGGCGCCATGCAGGTGAAGCATCACGATGTCCACCGGCATGGCGGCCTGAAGTCCGCCCAAAATCTCGTCTCGAATCTTTTCGTAATCCCCGCGCACAATTCGCCCGGACGGCGTGGCGTGGGTATCCAGCCCCATGACGACCTCAAATCCGTTCTCCTCAGCCAAATCCTGAAAACGGGCCGTGACCGACTGATACCCCTCCCAATAACCCGACCGGTCGCCGTCGCGCACCATCATCCGCTCCTCAAAATCACGGTAGCTGATGGGAAGCGGAGAAAAGACATTGTTTTCCGTTCTAAAGTCCGCTGTGTATATCTTCAAAATGCGTCTCCCCTTGTTTTTAGGTCATACCAACAATCATAGTATACTTATCTGATGTGTATGTCAAGATTCAATTCCCCCTGATTCAGCCCATCCCCTTCATACCAAAACCGGATTCATTTCACCTTTTCAGCATCCCATGGCGTAACCGGATGCTCCCGAGCCAATTGCCTGGCCTTTTCCACATCACGGTCGATGATTGCCTTAAGCAGCGGACGATGGTTTTCCATAAATGTTTTACGGTCCTCGGCATTATTGGCGATCTGGATCAGAAAGGCTTTGATCTGACGGGATAATGCCTGGTATATGGCCAGGAAAAATTGGTTCCCTGCCATTTCAGTCAGCGCAAGGTGGAACTGATAATCCTGCTTTGCATACAGTTCTGAATTGCTGAGAACTTTGTCATCAAATTTCAGCAGGCTCTTGAGATGTTTGATTTGTTTTTGGGTTCGCTTTCCAGCGACCTTGGCGGCCACTTCAGAATCGATCAAAATCCTGGCTTCGATAAGATCATTCATGCGATCCGGATCGTGCTGCGGAAACATCGGTATCAATACATTGTCCAATGCCGGAATGCTGATGGCGGATTTTACAAACGCCCCTTTCCCGTGCTGAACCCGAATAATCCCCAGGGCGGCCAGCCTGGACAACGCTTCGCGCAATGTCAGGCGACTGACACTATAATCCTTTAGCATCTGCTGCTCGCTGGGAAATTGATCCCCGGGCCCGAACTCCCCGCTGAGGATTCTTTCCTTTATGCTTTCCACCACGGCTTCTGTCGCCGTAATCTTTCGAATTTGTATCACAAAATTTTCCCCCAAATATGCTTTTAAAGGTCTCGAATCGTGTTAAACCGACTACATATTAGGCTCATCAGATGTGTTTGTCAAGACGTTAAATCGTTTCTGGAGGACTTTCAGGGCTCGCGCAGGAAAGCGAACCCTTAGGATATCGGATCATGCGCAAGGGCGGATCGACCGAAACGGGTCTTCCGAATTGATACACGAAACAGAAATAGACTATAATTTGTTAAGGTCCGAGGTCAATCATTGCCATTAAGTCTGTCACGAAGTTTGCCGGAACATTTGAATGTGACGACCCTCCGAGGCCTGAGCATCATAGAGCCACCCGTTGCAGGGTTTCGACCGCGGCGTTCATTTTTGTCTTTCACGCAAAATTTACCGAATCCACTGATCAGGACATCCTCACCTGATTCGAGGCTCTGTTTGATGGTTTCGATCAGGGTTTCAATGACATCAACGGATTTCTTGCGCGTGAATCCAATTCGATCTGTAATTTCTGTGGCAATTTGGGATTTGGTGAACGTTGGCATGGTTGGCAGCTCCAATATTAATGGTTTTTCAAATCAGATACATCTAACCATTTGCAATGTCAAGAAAAATCTACCGACCAAAATTGATCGACTGATACAGGGGCTATTGAACGATAAGGGCTCGCGCAGAAAAGCATAAAACCATAGAAGGTCCCTCTTTTCCCACCCATTCCAAAATGTTCCCCATCGTTTCTTCTTCTTTACTCATTGGACTCAATTATCTATATATGGATGATATTAATTCTTGACACACTACATATTGTGTGTCTATCGTGCAGGATATGACTTTTTCCCCACAAGCCGGCAACAGGAGAAACCACGGTGAATTCGAAGTCTAAAATTATTGTCACCCCGGATGGAAACATCGATTTGCGTTTTTATGAATGGGACGATCAGCGCTTTTCAGAGGCCGTTATACGTCACAATTTTTTGGAAATGGAAAAGGCGCTTGAAACCAGCCGCTTCTTGCGACAGTCCATCGACGCGTTGAACATTCGGCATGTGACACTGCCGCTGATTGATGAGATGCTCAAGGCCAAACTGAAAGAGCATGGGATCGAAAATCCGACCCGCATCCCTCTGGACAAGTCGCTTTTTATCCGCAACGGGCTGGAGATTTCCCAAAATGCCCATACGGTACTTGAGCGACGCTATTTGCGCAAAGACAGCAATGGTCGGATCATTGAAGCACCAGGGCAAATGTTCTCACGGGTGGCGCGGTATATTGCAGAGGCCGAAATCCAATATAATGAAGCGGCAGACGCGACGGGTGTGGAGGAGACCTTTTACGAACTGATGACCTCGCTAAGGTTTTTGCCCAACTCGCCGACGCTGATGAACGCAGGGCGAAGCCTGGGACAGTTGTCGGCCTGCTTTGTCCTTCCCGTTGAAGATAGCCTCGATGGTATTTTTTCAACACTTAGCAACGCGGCCATGATTCATAAATCCGGTGGCGGCACGGGCTTTTCCTTTTCACGGCTGCGCCCAAAAAACAGCATGGTTGGTACCACCGGCGGCGTGGCCTCGGGGCCGGTCTCCTTTATGAAGATATTCAATACAGCCACCGAGCAGATCAAACAGGGCGGCACGCGTAGGGGCGCCAACATGGCCGTATTGCGGGTGGACCATCCCGATATCATGGAATTTATAACCTGTAAAAAGGCTTATGACGATTTAAACAATTTTAACATTTCCGTCGGGCTGGATGAAACGTTTATGGCCGCTGTAAAAGATGACGACCGTTTTGCGCTGGTCAACCCTTGCGATGGCAACAAGGTTAGCGAACTCGATGCCGCCGCGGTCTATAAAACCCTGATCGAAAATGCCTGGGAAAGCGGCGATCCGGGAATTGTCTTTCTCGATCGCATCAACCGCGACAATCCCACCCCGCGCCTCGGTGAGATCGAAAGTACCAATCCCTGTGGCGAGCAGCCACTGCTGCCCATGGAGGCCTGCAACCTGGGGTCGATCAACCTGGCAAAATTCGTGGACGCCGATATGCCCAACGGCCCCGCAATCGATTACGAGGCCTTGAAGCAAACCGTTCACATGGCGGTTCGCTTTCTGGACAATACCATCGACATGTGCCGCTTTCCGCTTCCGGAAATCGATGCCATGGTCAAAGGCAACCGAAAAATCGGCCTGGGTGTGATGGGCTTTGCCGATCTCTTGTTTCAACTGAAGATCCCCTACGATTCCGAAGCGGCACTCGAGGCCGCTGAGTCTGTCATGGGTCTTATTCAGAAAGAATCCCATAGCGCATCGACCCGGCTGGCCGCCGAGCGCGGATCGTTTCTCAACCACGACCGGAGCGTTTTTGCCGGCAGAAACGGCGACGGTCGTCGCAATGCCACCACCACGACCATTGCCCCCACCGGCACGCTCAGTATCATTGCCGACTGTTCAAGCGGCATCGAGCCACTGTTTGCCTTGAGCTTCGTGCGCAACGTGATGGATGACGACACCCTAACCGAAGTAAATCCCTACTTTGAGGCCATCGCCCGAGAGCGAGGATTTTATTCCGAAGAACTAATGGACCGAATTGCAACCTGCGGAAGCATTCAGGATATAGATTCGATACCCGCTGATGTCAGATCGGTTTTCGTAACATCCCACGACATTTCCCCTGAATGGCATGTTCGCATGCAGGCAGCGTTTCAGAAGCATACGGACAACGCGGTTTCCAAAACCGTTAACTTGTCCCATAATGCAACGGTTGAAGATGTCCGCCGTGTCTACGATTTGGCCTATGAATTGGGTTGCAAGGGGGTAACCATCTACCGTGATGGCAGTAAAAGCCGGCAAGTACTGTCGTTTAAAAATGGGGCCACTACCCGCAACGAGGTTGAAGATCGGATTTCTGCAGCGGTTCGCAGTCGGCCGGAAACCCTTCAAGGTTTTACGACGCGGATCAAGACAGGAATGGGGCAGCTTTATGTTACCGTGACCGAGTACGACGGTCAGCCCTTTGAGGTGTTTGCCACCATCGGCAAATCCGGCCGCTCTGCCACGGCAAAAACCGAAGCCATCGGCCGGCTGGCTTCCCTGGCCCTGCGTTCGGGCGTAAATGTCGCCCAGATCGTTGAACAGCTCAAAGGGATCGGCGGAGAGCATCCGGTCTTTCAGGAAGGTGGCCTGGTGCTCTCAATCCCCGATGCCATTTCCCGCGTCCTTGAGAAACACTACCTGGGTGACACGCCCAAGGCCGGACACGGAATAAGCCTCAAAGGAGAGTCCTGTCCGGAGTGCGGCCGGACCATCAGCTTTGAAGAAGGGTGCAAAAAGTGTCACTCGTGCGGGTTTACTGAGTGTGGCTAAATTGAACTCAAAACTCCGGAAGAAGTTTACCTTAGATTAACTTAAGGAATGGGGACGGGAATGGGGACATTCTATAGCCCCTTTCTTCCCTTTTGTTGATCAATCATCTATAGCAAAAAGAAGAGAAGAATCATCCACGGTTTCCAGTCGCTTAACCTTTTCCATGATACGCCTTGCTTTTTGGATACCGATAACCGGCTCGGTCAACGATATAAATTTTTCCTCAATTTCCGCTTCAGTCAAGGGAGACTCCGGGGATCCCTTTGGTTTCAATACGGTTTCTTCAAAGCGCCGCCCGTCTTTTGTCTCAATTGTGACGCGACAAGGGATAAGTGATCTGTCATCCCAGAATAACTTGTCCAACTCGTCATCGGTTTTTAGAATGATTTTCCGAGCCGTTGAT
>JAFDDL010000132.1 GCA_019310865.1 Deltaproteobacteria bacterium
GAACGTCCCCCTTTTTTACGTCCCCCTTTTTTACTTTTTTATTTGCCTTTAAAGACCGGTTTTCGCTTTTCACGAAATGCCGCCAGACCTTCCAAGCGGTCTTCGGTGGGGATGGTCACCCAATAGGCATTGGATTCCATGGCCAGGCCGGTGTGAAGATCGGTTTCCAGTCCGTAATTGATGGCGTATTTGGCTTGCTCGATGGCCACGGGGCCGGTTTCACAGATCATGGCGGCCATCTGATTACAGGCATCGAGCAACTCAGCCGGCTCGCAGACCTGGTTGACCAGCCCGATCTCTAAGGCTTCCTGGGCAGAGACACGTCGCCCGGTGAAAATCAATTCTTTGGCCTTTCCGCGGCCCACCAGACGCGGCAGCCGCTGGGTGCCCCCGGCACCCGGGATAATAGCCAGGCGGGTTTCCGTCAACCCCAAAGAGGCGGTTTTCGAGGCGATTCGAATGTCACAGGCCAGCGCCAACTCGGTGCCGCCGCCCAGCGCAACGCCGTTGACGGCGGCAATGACCGGTTTGTTCAGGGCCTCGATGGCGGTAAACAGGTTCCGGATGGTGTAAATGAACTCTTTGACCTGAATGTCGCTCAAGGTTGCCCGTTCCTTAAGGTCCGCACCAGCGCAAAAGGCTTTTTCCCCGGCGCCGGTGATGATGACCACCCGAATTTCCGGTCGAAAGCGAATGGCCTCAATTTGTTCCTTCAGCGCCCGCAATTGATCAAAATTAAATGAATTCATAATTTTCGGGCGATTTAGCGTAAGGGTGAGGACTTGGTTTTTTTCTTCAGCGAGTATGACAGGGTCGTTCATGACGGATTCCTTTGATTATTCCAATTTAGGGGTTCTGAATTACCAAAAAATCAGGTTGGTTGGCTATATTTTCTTTAAGTTTTATATTAACATCCGATATACCGGGAAATGACAAGTCTCTGAACTTCCGACGTGCCTTCACCGATGTCCAGCAGCTTCTGGTCCCGGTAAAACCGCTCGACACCATAATCTTTCATCAAGCCGTATCCGCCGTGGATCTGGACCGCGTGGTTTGCCACCCGCCCCATCAACTCTGAACAATAGACCTTGCTCATGGCGGCTTCCTTGGCAAATGGCCGTTTCCGGTCACGCAGCCAGCATGCCTTGTACAGCAAATTCCGGGCCGCTTCGAGTTCAATGGCGCAATCGGCCAGCTTGAAGGCCGTTGCCTGGAATTTGCTGATGGGCTGGCCGAATTGCCGGCGCTGCTTGGCATATTTAAGCGCTAATTCGTAGGCCCCTTGAGCCCCGCCGAGTCCCATGGCACCGATGGACAACCTGCCGCCGTCCAAGGTCTGGAGCATCTGGTGAAATCCGTCTCCCGTGTTTCCCAGCAGGTTCTCCTTGGGAACCCGGACGTTGTCAAAATACAGTTCCGCCGTATTGGAGGCCCGCCACATCAACTTTCCGTGCATGGTCTGCACCTTGAAGCCCGGTGTTCCGTTTTCCACGAGAATGCATGAAAATTCGGGCTTTCCGTTTTCCTTGGTTCCGGTGATGGCCTGAACCGTAACGCCCATGGCCATATCGCAGGAGGCGTTGGTGATGAAAATTTTGGACCCGTTGATGACCCACTCGTTTCCATCGAGTACGGCTGTGGTCTTTGAACCGCCGGCATCTGATCCGGCCTCCGGTTCCGTTAGACCAAAGCCCCACAATCCTTCACCGGTGCAAAGTTTCGGGAGGTATTTCTTTTTCTGCGCTTCGGTACCGAAATAATAAATGGGCCCGATTCCCAGGGAGTTGCCCGCCGCCACAGTCGCGGCCTGGGATCCGTCGATTCGCGCAACCTCCTCGACGGCGATGATGTATGAGACGTAATCCATCTCCTGGCCCTCGTATTTTTCGGGCACAAACATACCGAACAGACCGATTTCCCCCATCTTTTGCGTGAGCGCCGATGAAAAGGTCTCGGACTCATCCAATTCAGCTGCAACCGGTGCGATCTCGGTTTGGGCGAATTTACGAACTTCCTTTCGGATCATTTCCTGTTCTTTGGTAAGATCAAAATCCATGGAACACTCCTTTGAGCCAGTTTCAAAACGTCCCATCTCGATCCATATCGGTGTTGGGCAAAAATTTTAATCCTCGAAGGTAAGCGAAGACTCCGATACGTTATGTATGCCTGCGGTTAAAATTTTTCCCCGCCTTGATCTGAACCGAGCTTGAACATTTTGAAACAGGCTCATTTAGTTATTAGCCTCGCCCGATAACGATGCAATACGGGTCGACCTCCTCGCGGAGGATGCGCAGTTCTTCATCCGTTGGCGGCAGGGTATCAACGATGTCGGGCGCCTCCAAAAGCGCAAATCCGCAGTTTTCCTTGACCTCCTGAATGGAATAACCGGGGTTGACGGAGATGATCCGCATCCGTTTCGATTCATCTTCAAAATCCATGACGGCCATATTGGTGATGATTTTATACGGTCCGGTTCCCGGGGGCAATCCGGAGTTTAACCGCGAGTCGCCGCCTTCGAGCCATCCCGGCGTGGTCAGAAAGTCGAGCTTTTCCACAAAGCGTTTGGAATTCTGGGGCGTCATGACGAGCATGCGCCAGCAAAAGGAGGCAAAATCATTGGCCCCGCCACTTCCGGGTAAACGTACCTTTGGTTTGGCGTGGTCGCCGATCACTGTTGAATTCAGATTGCCGTACATGTCGATCTGGGCGCCGCCGAGAAAGGTATAATCCACAAATCCCCGAGCGCAATATTCCATGGTGTCGCCCATGCTGCCGGCCATGGCGGCCTTGTAAAAGGTTCGCGAGTCGCCCACGGAAATGGGCATTTCCGGTAATTCCGGGCTGAATCCGCCTGCTTCAAACATGATAACCAGATCCGGAGACGATACTTTCTGGGCAAGCATGGCCGCAGCACAGGGCGCACCGGTTCCCACGCCCACGGTGGCACCGTTTTCAAGTTCACGGGAGGCCACGGCGATCATCAATTCCATTGAATTATAGTCAGCCATTATTTTTCCTCCTTGAATAAGAGCATTTCCTTGGCTCTCAGTTCTCGCATTTTCGTCGAACCGCCGTTTCGCTGAATGTAGGTTTCGTGATCCGGGCAGTCATAAATGTTGCGGTTTAAAAATTCCTTGAATTTTTCCAGATCCCGCTCCACAGTCAGCCATTCTTTCAAATGCGCCTCATCGGAAAAATATTCATAGGGCATGGTGCCCGGATAAGCGCCGTAGGGAACTTCGCACACCGCGTCCACCAGGTGATAGGGGATTTTTGTGGCTGACGGATCGCGCTTGATTTCATCGGTCGATATCAATCGCTCCGCTGTGATGATCAGGCGCTTGGAGGCGTTTGCCAGATCGATGTCGGATACGGCGATGCCCCTGAAGCGCGAGTTTCCATAGATGTCCGCTTCGTGGACATGGATAAAGGCCACATCCGGATACAGCGCCGGCAGGGCCACCAGTTTCTTGCCGGTAAAGGGGCAGGCAATGGTTTTTGCAGCGCTGTAGGCAAAGGTATCGGTTCCCATGAGATTGCGGGTCGGCAGGAAGGGTACCCCCATTGCCGCAGCCTTCATGCGCATGGTCAGGCTGTAGTTGGTCCACTCGGTGACCTGGACCTTGCCGCTTTCGACATATTTGCGGCTGCAGGTTGAAAGCCCTCGGGCTTCAAGTCCCACCACATAGGCTACGTCCAGCCGGTTGAAGACTTCGCCGGCGCTGAGAATTTCCATGTCATGGGTTGCCGTGTGACCGGCAAACCCCATATTCTTTCGGCCCTGGCGAACGATTTCATGGCAGGCGGCAACCGGAGTTCGGTTGGCGCCGAACCCGCCGATGGCAAGATATTCGCCGTCCTTGACCAACTTGGCCACGGCATTCTTGAGGGACATGACCTTGTTGACCTGTTTACGGGTTTTTTTCCGAAAAAAATCCCGTGCAATATCCGGATCCGGATCCATAAACAGCGGGCCGGTACCCTTATCAATTACGTCCATTTCATACTCTCCTTTAGCGGTTGATCTCCTATATATCCTAAGGCCGGCATTTTTCCGGCAGCACGGCATTGGCGCCCCATTCTGCGGGCATTTTCTGGTCTGCAGGTTCCCCCAGTTTTTCCTTGAGTTTGGGCAGTCCCGGACGTGCAAATTGGGGATGGCCTTCCTTCAAGGTTCGCCCATTGATGGACGCTTCCGAGCGCAGGCGATGGCCCACGGTTCGTTCCATCTGCCGTCCCAGCCACAGGACGCGATCCACGTTCCAGCCGTGTTCGATTCCCATTTCATCCACCTGAACCAGCAGATCCTCGAGGCAGATGAGTCCCACATACCGTGGATCGTCATAGTAGTACTCGCCGGTACCCTTCACCGGTGAGTCATCCAGAAAATTG
This sequence comes from Deltaproteobacteria bacterium, assembly GCA_019310865.1. The sequence continues at coordinate 4,393 of JAFDDL010000132.1, forward strand.
GCCGGCTGGCCGCCCAGGCCGCCCAGGGTTGCCTCGAAGTGGGTGATGCCGGCCTGCAGGGAGGCCAGAACCGATGCGGACGCCACACGTTTGGTTTCATGGAAATGGGCGATGTGAAGATCCGGATTGGGGATTTCATCCAGGATCATGGAAAAATACCGGTATACCTCCGCGGCCGATGCACTGCCGTCGTGATCGGCATGCTCGACGTCGTGGGCGCCGATTTCGAGCCACCGCTTGGTGAACTCCACGGCGTCCTTCATGTCCGTTGCGCCGCCGATGGGGCTTCCCCAGATGGTGCTGACCGTACCGCACATCATGATGCCGGCATCGTTGCATTTTTGGGTGCAGCGTTCGGCTTCCTTCCAGTATTCGGGCAATGTGGTCCCGGCATTGGCGAAATGATGCGCTTCTTCCGTGGAGACCATCATGAGTACCCGGTCCGGTCCTACACCGCGTTTGGATAATTCGATGGCCCGATCCACGGATTTTTCCCGGATGGTGATGCAGGTCAATACGATGTCGTCGGTGTTGATGCCCTTTCTCTCGCAGCGGGTTTTAAATCTGTCACTGCGAAGGTGTGCCAGAAGCTCTTCGGCGTCCCGGAACTGGGGCATGAGAAAGGGGCTGCCCAGATTGGTTACTTCGATATCCCGGCAGCCGGCGAAGATCAACTCTTCCAGGTAGAATTTTTTGGCTTCGGTTGAAATGAATTTTTCAAGATGCTGAAAGCCGTCACGGATGGTGATGTCTCCGATGGTGACTTTTCGAGGCATTTTGGGGAAAATTTTCCAATAATCATATTCTGTCATGTCAGACCTCCATAAACGATATTTAACGTTATTTCAATGAATATGTTCTTTGCGCTATGTCGGGTTTGAGATAAACTGAACGAGCGCTCAATCATGTATCTCTTTTTAAAAATGATTTGTCAAGTATTATTTATTAAAAGTTTCGCAAAAGGCTGGTTTTGATGTGATTAGGGATTATCATTTGACAAAACCGATTGGCAATGATACCACTGAACGAGCGCTCAATCAACACCGTCATGCCCGTCACGATTTCATCGAAGAGAGGAAAAACAATGCGTCCGGCAAACAAGAAAGAAACCCATTTTGTTCCAACACAGATCAAGGACAAGGACCTGGTTGAACGCCGTCGAAAGGAAATTGTGGATGCAGCGGTGCCGCTTCTATTCAAGCAAGGGTTTCACAAGACAACCACACGGCAGCTTGCCCGCGCAGCCGGTTTTTCCATTGGGACGTTGTATGAATATGTGTCCTGTAAGGAAGACGTCCTCTATCTGGTATGCGAAACGATCCATGATGAGGTTGAAAAGGGCATTGCCGAAGCACTCGCGCAACCGGCAGAGGGCAAGCAGGCCCTTGCCGCCATCATTCGAGCGTTTTTTCTGATTTGCCATAATATGAGTGATTTTATTCTGCTCATCTACCAGGAAACCCACGCCCTTCCGGAACAATGGCGCGAAAAGGTTTTGGATAACGAGCTGCGCATCAACGACTTGTTCGTTGAAGCCCTGCAGCGCATCGCCACGACCGGGGAAACCGACAAATTGGACGACCGAGCCATTGATCTGCTGGCCCATAATATTTCCATTCTGGGCCACATGTGGACCTTTCGCAGATGGACACTTAGCAGAAACTACGGCATCAATGAATATATCGAAAGGCAGACCAATTATATTTTGAACATGGCCGGTATAAAATAATGCCCATCCGGAATTGATGGGCAATAAATGAGAAGCCCCGCCGTTTGTGGGCAAACGGCGGGGCTGTACCACGTGCAAACCCCAAAACGGGGATTGTTATCAACATGGATGCGTGTCAATAGCAAACGGTTTTGAATTCATCAAGCCCTAAAATGAAAAATTCACAAAAGCCTTAAAAAAGTGCACGTTGTCCAAAAAAGTCTTGCCTTTTTCCCCATCTTGAATTAAATAGCCCCATCATTTTCAATCAATTACACAAATTCCGACGGCCGGTAGTGGGCCGTAGTGGGAACGTTCTTCAGAATATAAGTTTCTTAGTAGAAACTTATATTCTGAAGAACGTCCCCACAATATAGAGACACCGAAGGACACACTTGATGAAAAACGAAGCACTTGTCAAATTCAACGTCGTTCGTCCGTTGATGAAAACCGACCATAAAAGAGCCCTTCCCGCCAACACCGGCGGTTCGCAATCTGACATCAATAAAGACCATTATATGGAAAAAGACGGCCGCGTCTTTGCCGGATCGCACCTCATTATCGACTGTTACGGCGCCAAACGATTGGACGATTTATCGCTGATGGACACCGTCCTTCGCGAATGTGTGGAAAAATCCCTAGCGACCTTGCTGCACATCCACCTGCACCATTTTACATCGAGCGGGGGCATCTCCGGCGTGGCCGTTCTGGCCGAGTCGCATATCAGTGTGCATACCTGGCCGGAGCGTGAGTTTGCCGCATTTGATATTTTTATGTGCGGAAAGGCCAAGCCGGAAGAGTCGATTCCCGTAATAAAGCGCGCATTTGCGCCCCGAACCATCAAGATCTCGGAAATACTGAGGGGCGTGAACCACGATGCGTAAATTTGTGGAATCACTCTACGACAGCTATGGTCAGATGTTTCGCATCGACGAGTTGCTCTTTGAAAGCAACACCGAGCACCAGCATCTGATCATTTTTCACAATGCCCAGTTCGGCAGGGTGATGGTTTTGGACGGCATCGTGCAAACCACGGAAAAAGATGAGTTCATCTATCATGAGATGCTGACCCATGTGCCCATGGTCGCCCATGGCAATGCCCAAAGGGTGCTGATTGTCGGTGGCGGCGACGGCGCCATGCTTCGCGAAGTCACCCAATACGATCATGTGAAAAAGGTCACGATCGTGGAAATCGATCAGCAGGTGATCGATATGTGTCGGAAATTTTTTCCGAACCACTCCCAGGGGGCCTTTGATGATTCACGGGTTTCAATTGTCATCGATAATGGAAGCCATTATGTAAATCAGACCCGGGAAAAATTCGATATCATCATTTCCGACAGCACGGATCCCATCGGACCCGGTGAAGCGCTGTTCGACTTGGGCTTCTATACAGGGTGCAAACGCTGCCTGGCGCCGGGCGGCATACTGGTTACCCAGAACGGTGTGGCGTACATGCAGTTGGACGTGATTAAATCAACCGCCGGGCACCTGCAGACCCTGTTTGATGACTGGCATTTTTACACCGCCGCGGTGCCGACCTACGTCGGCGGCATCATGGCTTTTGGATGGGCAACGGACGATAAACAGTTGCGGCAAACCGATATCGAAACACTGCGAAACCGCTTTGCCAAAGCCGGTGTTAAAACCCGTTATTACAACCCCGATGTACACAAAGGTGCCTTTGCATTGCCCCAGTATGTATTGGCGGCCATTGACAAGCCGGACAATGAATACCGTTAAGATATCACCCCATTCTGCAGACGCTGTCTATCGCGAGCTCATCGCGGCGCACGGATCGCCACTTTTGATTCTCGATCCCGCCAAGGCGTCAATCCAATACCGAGCCCTTGAGCGGGCTTTGCCGGATGCGGATTTTTATTATGCCGTGAAATCTCTTCCGCATCCGGCCATGCTCAACCGGATGGCGAATATGGGCGCCGGATTTGATGTGGCCTCCACCGGGGAAATCGAGTTGATCCGCGATCTGCCCATGTCGTCGCGGCGCACCATCTATACCCACCCCATCAAGCGTGACTCGGATATTCGCACGGCATTAAGAAGCGGGTGCACGACCTTTGTGGTGGACAACAGCGACGAAATGCTCAAATTTTTGCCATATCGTCATCGGGTGGGATTGATGCTGCGGATTTCATTTCGCAGTGACGCCGCGGTGGTGGATTTGTCCAAAAAGTTTGGCTGTGCGGTTCAAGATGTTCCCCAGATGCTGAATTTGGCCGTCCAACTGGGCATTCACGTCAAGGGATTGTCATTTCATGTGGGCTCGCAATGCACCAATGCCCAGCAGCATGTTGCGGCCATTGATACCTGCAATACGTTGATTCGCCAACATCACGACGCGGGGGCTGCGCCCATCAGCCTTCTGGACATCGGCAGTGGGTTTCCCGTCGCCTATGACGGAACGACAATGGACATTGACCGATACTGCGCACCCATTCGAAAGGCACTGGCCGCCTTGCCCACCCACACGTCGGTCATTGTCGAACCGGGCCGATTTATTTCCGCACCGGCCATGATCTGTGTGACATCCGT
>JAFDDL010000133.1 GCA_019310865.1 Deltaproteobacteria bacterium
GGCGTCATTCTCAGCTCCGGTTCTTATTTTAAATTGCCGGATTTGACATCGGGTGGTTTTGAGCGTTTTTGCCAAACTAATATCCAACCTTATACATCACATAGTCCCGGTATCCGGTCGTCACCCGGATATAACCACTGAGTTCATCATTCAATGCTTCATCACCGGTATCTACCAGCAAGGGACGACCCGACAGGGATACTAGTTTTTCTTTTGTTGCGATAACGACAATATTTTTCTTCCCCACAGCCCGTATGACCTTGGGACTTAGCTGTTGATTGCCGCGGCCGAAAAGATGCCCCTGACCGCCTATAACCGTCACAACTATCCAGGCGTTCTTACCCTTGATTACGTCGATTATCCTGTGCTCTGAAGCATCCCTGGCAACAAGTCTGTCGCTATGAACAATGTCTATTCCTAGCAAAGTAGACGTAAGACCCAGCCGCTCCATGATGGGTTGTGTTGTTGTGCCGGGTCCGATGATGAAATAAGCATCTTCCTGAACCATTCGATCAATAACGTCCGAAGCCATGCCGTGAAGTGCATTTTTTTCTCCGCTGAAACCGCCGGTTTTAATGTTCTGCACGAATCGGTTCTCTTCCGGTACAAGGAGGTAACCGTAAAGTTTTGCCGAGACAACACCTTCCCGGAAGTCTTCCTCATCGATATCCATAACCTCGGCTTTGCGCAGGTCACTGCGTTGGTCGGTTAAAAACATCTCTGCTACCGCACCAGCACCTCGGGGTGTCACCGCGTAAACCGCTGAGTGAATCTTTACGCCTGCGGGGATGCCAAGCACCGGCACCTTGTCACCGATCGCATCAAAGATATTCCTCGCGGTTCCATCACCACCTGCAAATAGAATCAAATCAACACCGGATTCGACTATCGCCCGGGCCGCATTTTGTGTGTCCTCGAAACTCGTCCGGCCGGTTTGTATGGATCCGATCACCGTTGGATGGAAGCCTGCCGCCTTACAGACATCTTCCCCCATTTCTTCTGGATAAGTGATTACCTCCAGTGTTTCCCTCAAAGAGGAGATGACATTGAGTGCCGCGATGGTTCTTCGAGGAGATTCAGGTGCCGCGCCCAATAACCTGGCCTGCCGAAGTGTTTCGGTACCGTCGGTTCCTTTTAGTCCCACTCGCCCGCCCATACCGGCGATAGGATTAACAATGAGCCCAAGTTTCTTCATAGATGATCAGCTTCTATGCAATGCCAGTAATTTTCTTGTACCGGCGCCAGGTCGGCGCCATCTTTTCGACATCCTTGACAACAGGAATCCGGAAATGATGAATAGGACCGTTGTGCGGTGCTTGTTTAACGAGTTCCGGATTTTCATAGGCCTCTTTGGAAATTTGACGCATCACCGCTGCAAACTCATCGATGTCGTCCTTGCTATAAGTCTCACAGGCCTCGGGTGTAAATGGTTCCGGTACGATAACGGGATGATGGCTGGTAAAATAATGTTGCAGACCGTAGTCGAGCATCCGTCGTTCCACATCATCGGTGCTCACACCGGTGTCTTCCATCAGTTTCTCCCAAGAATAGCGTGCTTGCTCTAATCGGCGTTTTCCCTTGGCATATCTCAGAACAACGCCCGGGATTTCGCGAATCTGTTTATCCAGATAGTTGTGATTGAGAATGGAAACTTTTGCCACCTCTCTGAGACCGTCGGCACCGTGTTGCATAATCCATGCATAGGCTTTCATGGCAATGGGTGCATTGCCGAAAAAAGATCGCAACCGGCCGATGCTGTCAGGATAATTATAATCCAGGTGGTATTGCTTTCCATCAAACGCAATCCTCGGCACCGGAAGATACCTCTCCAGTGCCGCTGTTGCGCCCAATGCACCCATAGCCGGACCCGAGCAACCATGGGGAGCTGAAAAGGTTTTATGAACGTTGAAATGGCATAGGTCGAATCCAGATTCTTTTGCCCTGGCGATACCGAGCAGTCCATTAGCATTGGCCTGGTCATAAGCACACAGCGCACCGGCATCGTGAGCAGCTTTTACATATTCATCGATCTTCGGATTGTAAATACCGGTGTCCTCCGGGTTTGTGATGAAAAGACCGGCGGTACGTTCGGATAGAGCCTCCTTTAATGCTGCTATATCCGGATAGCCGTTTTCACCTGGCATCAATGTGATGACCTTGTAGCCGGCGGCAGCGGGTGCCGCAGCATTACCGGGCTGGGAGAGGATTGTGGTAATAACTTCATCTCGCCGGCGATCCCCCCTTGTTTCATGATATGCGCGAATAATGCAGGCATTGGCATAGATCGCCTGAGTCCCGGCGCTGGGCTGGAGCGAGAAGTGATCCAGCCCGGAGACCTCTTTGAGAAATTGCTCCAGCTTGTGGTATATCTCCAGGATTCCCTGCAGTGTATCTTCATCCTGAAGGGGATGGATCTCTGTTATGCCGGGATGACGGGCGGCCAGGTGCTCCTGGACCTTCGGACTGTATTTCATCGTACAGGTGCCTTCGCCGATGCTTATGGCGATATCGGCGCCCATGGTTTCCTGGGACAACCGCATGAAGTGTCTCAGCACCCGCATCTGAGCCATTTCAGGGAGCGCCGGCGGAGCTTTTCTCCTTAAACCGTCGGGTATCCCCGACAGCCCATCCCCAACATCATTGACAATCTCCGGGTCGGATTTAGGGATCAGAACGCCCCTTTCTCCGGGAACACTCATCTCGAAAATGATCTCCTCGTCCCAGCGTGCTTGATGAAATTTGCGAAGAAGCGTTTTATTGTCTCTGCCCATCGTTAATTCTCCTTATTACCGGGTAACGGTTCTTAGCGCACCGACCAGCTTATCGATGTCTTCCTTCGTCATGATCTCCGTCACGCAGTAGACAGCATTTTGACCGAGATCGGGATGTTCACCGGAAATATCTATCCCGCCAAAGATCCGGTGGTCCAGCAAGGCCTTGTTGATCTGATTGACCGTCATACCGGTTCCATCAAAATTAACCACGAATTCCTTGAAAAACGGACCGCTGAACTTCAAATTGATTCCCTCTATTTCATGAATCCGATTGGCTGCATGTTGTGCCTGCTGCAGGATCGTCTGAGCGACCTCTGCCATACCTTTTGGTCCCATCACGGACAGGTAGACTGCGGCTGTAATGGCATAAAGACCGGTGTTGGTGCCGGTATACTCCTTGGCCTTTTCTCTTCCCACATAGGAGAGATTCCAGGGCAAGATAAGCCCGAAACCATATTCACCGTTATTGTCTACCAGCGAAGGTACAAAATCTTTAAACTCAGATGCATGGGCCATATCGCAGTGGGTTGCGATGAATCCGGCCTGCCCGCCGCCGCATTGCATATGGATGCCCAGAGGATGCAAATCCCCGCAGGCTATCGTGGCACCATACTGGGCGGGAGGGGCTAAAACGCCAAGAGAAATCGGATCCGTATAAACGATAAATTCGGCCTCGTTGTCACGGGCGATCTTTCCAATAGATTCAGCCTGGGTCTCGATTAAACCGAAATAGGTCGGGTTTTCGATGTACACGGCGGCGGTCTTGTCGGATACTTTGGATGCCAGATCGTCGAGATCCAGTAATCCGGTTGCTTTATCAAAACGAACCATATTGATGGCGGCCACCGGTTCTGATACGCCCGTCAGATAGTTTTTCGCCGCCAAAAGGATTTCCGGATTCATCGAATTGGGGACAACGACCTCTTTTCGGCCGGTGATCCTGACAGCCATCCGCATGGCCGATACGGCCACCTGTACACCATCATAAGTCGGAACACCGGTATGATCCATGTCGAGTAATTCGCCCATGAGGCTGGCGTATTCATACCAGGCCTGCCACTTTCCATGATCCCCGAAGTGGGGGGCTGAATATGCGGTCAAAAACTCCCCACGACCGTTGATCTCGTCACATACTGCCGGCACAAAATGCCTGGCGCATCCAGCCCCTAAAAAACTCAGATATTCGGTGCAATTCTTGTTCCGATCAAGCAGATTTTCCATGTGCCTTCGAATCGAATATTCATCCGGAATCGGTTCGGGCAGGTTCATTTTGCCTTTAAATCGCAGATGCTCGGGGATCTCTTCATACAGCTCCATGATGTCACTGATGCCGAGCTCCTTCATCATCCGCTCTTTTACCTCATGTGCGGAGTTGGGTATATAGGGGTATACCATGTTATCACTCATTTGTCTTTTCTCCGGTTTTTGTACTTTCCTTGATCAAAAGAAGACCTCTCAGCGCTGCTGCGGGGTAGTTCATCAGGATCTTTCAATAGATCCTTCAGTAAGCCGCTTGATAAATAGCGAAGATATCTTCTTCGTTTATGTCTTTCGGGTTTTCCGGATACGCCGCAGCCGTCTTTGCAGAGACCTTAGCCAAATCACTTAATTCTTCTTCTTTGGCGCCATATTCCCGCAAGCGATAGGACACCGTCGTAGCATCCAATATCTCTTCTGTCGCTTCAACGGACAACGCTGCGGCCTGAATCAAAGAAAGCCCCTGGATATCCTTTCCCATCAGAGTGGAAACACGTGCATATTTTTCGGGATGCCCGGCCAGGCTATAGCGCATGACATGTGGAAGAAGCAGACCAAGGGCTCGTCCATGGGTCAAATGGTACGCCTGGGCAATTGCATAAGACAGGCCGTGCACACTCCCGACACTCGAACTGACAAATGCCAGGCCGGCGTAGGTGGCGGTGAGGCACATATAATATCTGGCTGTAAGATTCGATCCCCTTGCCCAGGCCATGGGAAGGTATTGGGTGCCCAGCTCAATTGCCCGTTCGGCAAACAGATCGGAAAATGGATTCGCTTTCGTGGATACGTAAGCTTCGATGGCGGTTGTCAGTGCATCCAGACCCGTATCTACCGTTACGCCGGGAGGCATGGATACAGTGAGAAGGGGATCGACAATGGCAACATCCGGTACCGCAAACTCCGAGATTAGATACTTCACCCTGGGGTCTTTTTTGGATCGGTGCAAAACCACATAGGGGCTTAAATCACCACCGGCGGTGTGGGTGGTGGAAAGCAAAATCTTCGGGACCCCCTTGTTCTTGGCCCGCTCGTATCCGCAGATATCAAGACAGTTGCCTTCGTTGGCGGCTGTCATGGAAACACCTTTTGCCACATCCAGTGAACTGGCGCCACCAATGCCTACAACCAGGTTGCAGCCTTCCTTGGTGTATGCATCGGTTGCCTCATCCACCAATTCGGTCGGTGGATCCGGTTCCACTCCGTCATATATGGCATAAGGAATACCTCCTTTTTTCAGCGACTCGATGACCGGATTTATGACGTTCTCCTTCAGCAGGAGGGGATCCGTCACGACAAACACCTTTTCCCCGCCTAGCCGTTTAACCTCATCTCTCACCTTCTTCGCGGTACCCATTCCGAAAATAATCTTAGCGGGAGATATAAAATGATGGGATACATCTTCAAACATATTTAACCTCCAAATTCTGTTTTGATTCTTTTGATTCTGGACTATCCTAGGTTAAAATAACGCCGGCCTTGATGGAAACATCCACCTGTCCGTCTTTCTTGACCTGCCTGCCGTTTATAAATACCCTCTCAATACCGGTGGGCGCCCGGTCTGTTTCTTTGATGCTGTTATTATCCCTGACGTTTTCCCAATCAAAAACCGTTATGTCCGCTGCCAGACCTTCTTTTAACGTACCTCTATCCCTTATGTTAAATCGTTCGGCTGTTGCACCCGTCATTTTATGCACCGCTTTTTCGAGGGACAGCAGATTCCTGTCTCTGGCGTACTGTAAAAAGAGGGGAAAGGCGCCAAATGACCCGGGATTCTGGAAACCTTCAGCCGATACCAAAGAATCGGTCATAAATAAACATGCCGGATGACGAATCAAGTCTTCGATATTTTTCATGCTGCTATACTGATGAGTGAGTATGGGAGCCTTCCCATCGGTGATTTTTGAAAGCTCAAGGATTACTCGCGATGGTTTTATGCGAAGCTTGTCGGCGATTTCGTCTATGAACAGGCCCTGATATGAACTAAATCTCGCGCTATCCGCATTCATCAGCTGGATATCTTCATAACCAAGACCGATATTTCTTGGCATATTATCCAAACCGTGCCCCGCCCTGGCCAGCGCCTCTTTGTTGCTGTAGTTTGCAGGGATATCCGCCAGAAACCATGCGGGCAACATTATGTTTATGATGGACGGTCCACAATGGTAGGGGAAGGTATCGGTCATGATGTCCACACCTTCAGCGATGGCCTGATCTATAACATCAAGGCATTGTTCGCATGTCGGATGTGTTTTGGTACCGGTTAAAATCATATGGGAATACTGCATGCGAACACCGGTCTCCTTTGCTACATCGATCATCTCCTGAAGGGAAAGCACATTATGGGGTGTCGGATCGCTTTTATCATAGAATCCCGACAAGAATGCATAGACTCTGCCATGAACAGAGAGGATTTTGTCCTTTTTCTTGACCAGACAGGCTATCTTCTTGATCTCGTCCAAGGGAAAGAACATGCCCGGTTCATACCCGAGCCCAAAGGATACACCGGCCGCACCCTGGTCCATGGCTTCTTCAAGTAGTGCATGCAGTTCTTTTAACTCATCCCCATCAAGTGGATTCGGGTTCAAACCGCGTATCGATAATTGTGTAATGCCATGACCGGCCAGGGTGACCACATTGTGGCTTAGACCCACTTTATTTAAATGACTAAAATATTCCGCCATGGAATCCCAGTACATATTAATAATATTATGGGATTCCGCTTCGATCAGGTGCTTAAATTCAGTGTTTTTCTTGAATCCAGCGGCACTCGTTCCACAATTTCCGGTCACAAAAGTAGTGCACCCCTGTGCCGTAAATGGCGTTTTCAACTTTTCAGATCCTTCCAGGGCTAAATATCTTTCCATATGGGAATGGGCATCAATAAAACCCGGTGCAATAACCAGCCCTGTACAGTCGATTGTCTCACATTGTATATCGATCGGAGCTCTGGAAATCTGTTTTATCTTTTCTCCCTTGATCAGTAGATTGCCGGTATAGCCTTTTTGACCGGTTCCATCGACAACAAAACCATCTTTCAGTAAAAGGGGTGTTCCCGATTCCATTTTTTTCCCACCGTCAGTATTGGTTGTCGAAACCATATTATCTGATTATAAATATGATTATATTTAAAATTATAAAACGCAAGTTGTCAAGAAAAAAATAATTGATTTTAAAAAATTCTTTACTGATATAATTTACTGTTATCTAAAAAAAACTTATATTACTATATAAACAGATAGTTAAAATATATCAATCAGGCTTCTATTTATCCGCTATATATATTTTTTTGGGAGCCGCTTACTAAATAATTTCGTTTGAACGATGAAAAAATACTTGACAAGCCTTTGTTCTGTCTATAATTATTTGGATAAATATAATTATATATGTAATTATAAATTTTCTGCGCGGTCTTTATTAAACAATTATTGATGCTAATAATACGCTAAACATCTCAGATAACCGGCACATAATTACCATAAGATTTGATGAGGTACGAAATGGACCAGCCGACTGCTAAATTAGCTTCCAAAAAATCCAGGAAAAAAAAAGGCAAAACCGTTGAAGAGGTCTTCTGGGAAATCAAAAATATGATTTATTACAATCTGCTGGCGCCTGGTCAAAAGATCATTTATAAGGACATTGCCCAGAGATTGAATGTCAGCGTTACACCGATTGTACAGGCGCTTAAACGGCTGGAACTTTCCAACCTGGTCGTCTATAAACCCAATATAGGATATTTTGTGGGAGAGCTAACTGAAGAAGCGGTCGTAGAACTCTATCAGGTTCGCGAGGCCCTTGAAATTTACAGCCTTCCATTGGTGATGAGAAATCTGAGGAAGAAAGACCTCAAGTCCATTCGGGATGCGTTCAAGCAATACCGTGAGGCAACCGCCCCAGATCAGGGAAGGATGCTCATGCTCAGGGACGCTCAGTTTCACCTTAAAATCGTTGAGTATTCCGGAAACAAAACCTTGCATGCACATTTAAAGGATGTGCTTGAACAGATTTACATGAAGTACAAACCTGAATACCTGATCAAGGACAGGGTAAAGGGGGCGCTCCAAGAACACAATGCGATATTAAATTCGTTAACGCAGGGAGATGTGGCCAAAACTCAGGGCCTCCTCAGAGATCATATTCACAATGGTAAGAGCCATATCGTTCATAATTTGCGGTTAAACCAGAAAATATTTTTACTGGAACCGGGTTCAAAAACGCCGGTTTGGATTGATGACCAAGGATAGGAAACTTTAAAAGTGAAATAGCGAAATCAAGCTGTTTCAGAACTAAATATTCTCATTAAAACCGTTATAAACAGAGGTGTAACCAGTGGACTTTGAATTGACAAAAGAAATTGCAGCCGTCCTGAAAGAAGCGCGCCGATTTGCGTGCAAAGAAGTGCTTCCAAGAGTAAACGAAGAAGGGTTTAAGAGGGATCTTGTCTCCAAAATGGGGCAATTGGGATTGTTTGGATGTGCCTTTCCTCTGAAATACGGGGGATCCGACCTGTGCTTTTTGGCTCATACCGTTGTCTGTGAGGAATTATCCA
>JAFDDL010000134.1 GCA_019310865.1 Deltaproteobacteria bacterium
GGTAGCTTAAAATGGGAACCAGAACTTAATATGACACCTCTTTCGATCACGTTCTCCAGTTCCCTCACGTTTCCCGGCCAGTCATAAGCTGCCAGGGATTCCATGTCGGTTTTTGAAAATCCTTCGATGGACTTCCCGGTTTTTCCGTTATAGATCTTCAGAAAAAATTGGGCCAACAGGGGGATGTCATCCCTTCTTTCCTTAAGAGGGGGCACATGGATGGGAAACACATTCAGCCTGAAAAATAGATCCTCACGAAACTTGTTTTCACGGATGAGCTGTTTGAGATTGCGATTCGTGGCAGCCACCAGTCTAAAGTCGGACTGGAGGGTTTGTTTGCCCCCCACGCGCTCAAACTCTTTGCTCTGCAGCACCCGTAGCAGGCGAATCTGAACATCTAACGAAATATCACCGATTTCGTCAAGGAACAAGGTGCCTTTGTTGGCAAGCTCGAAGCGGCCCAATCTTCGTTCCGTAGCGCCGGTGAATGCGCCCTTTTCGTGGCCGAAAAGCTCACTGGCGATCAGCGTGTCCGGAAACGCACTGCAGTTCACCCGGATAAACGGTTCTTTCCTTCTTTTACTTCTTCGGTGAACCGCCCGTGCGATCAACTCCTTTCCAACGCCGGTTTCTCCCTGAATCAGAACGGTGGCGTCGGTTCCGGCAACTCTGTCGGCATCTTTCAGGACACGGATGAAGGCCGCACTTTTACCGACAATTTCCTCAAAATGGATATAATCAAGATGCTGTTCCTCAATGTGCTGCTTTTCCTCTTTGCGCTTCTGGGCAAGGTTCTTTATCTCTTCATAAGCGCTTACATTATCCATGGCAATTGAGGCTTGCGCGGCAAAATACTGAAGGATTTCAAGATCGGTTTTTTTGAATTTATTGGAAAACAGACGGTTGTCGAGGTAAAGCACGCCAACCACTTCATCCCTGAATTTCATGGGCACACAGATACAGGAAGCAATGTCACCCGAATGGAGGGAGGTCTTTTGTTGATGGGTGTTTTTCTCGAGAACTTGCGCCTCTCCGGTTGAAGCCACTTGAATAATCGTTTCCATGGAGGACTTGAAATTCGGTAGGGTGATATCAGCAGAGGTCAGATTTCTAGCAGCTCGAAGCTTTGGCTTGGTTGCGGTTTTATTCCCCTTTTCAATAATAAAAATCGCCCCCCGCTCGGCACCGGTTATTTGATTTGCCTTGGAAATGATATGATGAACCAGTTCCTTGTTATCTCTTATTGAGATTATCTCCTGGCTTAATACCATGATTTCCTTGAGAAGGTCACGATCCGTATCAAGATTTTCAAATGACAATCTCAATTCTTTTGGGATTAAATCCATACCAATTGAATTGACGATTTTCTCAACCTGCTTCTTTGTCGAAAGCGCCTTTTCCTTTAATCCTAACGACATATACTCTTTGGAAAGTTCCAGCAATACGCCGGCCGTTAACGACTTGTGCCCGGATTTATTAAACCACTTGAATGAATTTTCAAAGGACTGGATTATCTTTCCGGACGAATCTCCTTCGCGCCGAAGCAGCCGCCCCTTATAAAAGTAACCGTTTCCCCGGTCTATCATGTTCCTGCTTCGAATCGATAGATCAATTTGTGTTTTTATGGAAAAATTACCGACAGGGGGGAGCTCACCCAGCTCCATAGCCCAAAGCAGTTCAAACAGAGCCGTGTAGGGGATACTGAACAAATCTTCCTTTCGGGCCTTTCGGAGGTATTCCTTTAAGTAGCCGACACTTTTTTCCGGTTGTTTTTTCAGATAATACGCCATGGCCAGTTGTGTCGAGATGACTGTTTCCAACGTATGGGCCGATATGTCGACGGCTGTTTGAAGACTTGTTTCCAGGTAACTCAATGCCTCATCCACTTTTCCGGAACCGAGAAGATGGGCTCCAAGGGCATTGCATGACTGACATAAAGTGTGTTTGTCCCCCTTTTCTTTGCTATAATTATAAATCGAATCCACCAGGCCAAAGCCTTGGGTCACCTGACCGGTGGATATGTAAGATACGCCGATCATCACGGTGGCCATTGAAGAAAAATGTCCATGGGGATATTTTTCCACATCTTGCATAATCGTTTCATAATGCTTGACAACCTCATGTAGCTGTCCTTGATAATATAAATAGAATATTCGGAAAGCCGCCGTTTCACGCCGAAAACTGTGGTCATCAATCTCATCTGAAATCAAAAAACCGCGCTTAAAATGCTGGAGCGCCGTTGAATAGTTTGAAAGGAACCACTCGTTCCTTGCCAAATTCAGCTCCAACAGAGCGATCTGCCGCTTCATGCCATTGGCTTCAGCCTTAACGATTGCATTCTTCAATACGGATATTATTTCTTCGGAATTACGGATATCTCCCACTATTTTGGATGAGTTGATGGCCGCCCGGCAATACAGGTAAATTTCATCTTCACCCGCTTTATCCGTTAGATCGTTTAATATCTTTAAGTAGCATGCATAGGCATTTGTAAAGCGGTTGGCGTAGCGATAGGCGTCGCCGGCCTTTAGGAGCAGCCGGCATTGGGAGAGGTCGTTTTCAACATGCAACAGGTGGCCGGCGACCGAAAGAATCTTTTCATCATTCTCGATGGGATTATTCAGAAGGATACTTACTATTTGTTGATGCTTGTGTGTTTTTTCCTCGTTGCCAAGCGTTCCCAGAAACGGTTCTTTTTGTTTTTTGTTTATAAAGCAATATTCCCCCGCACCTTTTCTGATGAGTATCTTCTTGCCAATCGCCGTCTCGAATACCGATAGAATCTTTGAGGCGTTCAGTTCGGTCAGATCTATCACCCAATCTATGGAAAACGATCCTTCAAACAGAGCGACAATTGCCATGATGTCATCATAATCTAACCGATCGTTTTTATAACCTTTTTTAATATCGATATCATTTTCTACGACCCATTCCTGGTTAAGGCTTTCAAACAGCGTACGAACGAATCCACTGTCTTTCAAATCATCGTTGATTTTATTCAGCATCCGGCGGGTGGCGTGATAGGTAAGCCCGATTTTATTCGACAGGCCCTTAGCTGTTGGGGTTGTCATATCACCAATAACTATATAAACAGCCCAAAACCAATGATGCAGTGGAATGCGCGTACGGTTCATGAGCGTGCCGGCCGTTACCGATGTCTGATGGCCGCAGCTTTTACATTGCAGCATATCACGTGTCGCAACATCATAACATCGATGGTGACCGCAGGATGAACAAATAAACCCATCCGGCCATCGCACATTAAATAAATGTTCACGGCATGTTTTTTCAGTGGAAAATCGATTCTTAAATTCGCTAAATCGTACCTCCAGCTGGGAATCGAGCATTTCCCCTCCTTACAGATGACGTCAATAAGTGATTTGACGGAATGCAGAAAATGGTTTAATGTAATTTTCCTTATAATACTTTATGGCTAAAAGCAACTTTTTTGTTTCTTTTGTTTGGCATGAAAAATGTTTTTCAAAATCAATCACAGTTCATGGACATTTATACAGACCATCGAAGGGGGTAATCATTGAATTCAGATAATGTTCTCGTATCCAAAATCAAACTCGTGATGAAAAAGTCGACGAACGGTCTTTCATGGGTCCTTCTAATTATTCTTTTGAGTCTCGGTTCCTTTGGGTGTCTCCATCCGCAGACGACTCCCGCCACCAAACTTGAAATAAAACGGGATGACAAGGGCGTCTGGTATATTACCGGGCCAAAAACCGCCGGTGTATACGATATTTATGAGAAAATGGGTTATGCAGTGGCCACGGACCGCTTATGGGAGGCAGAATTTAAAAGAATTAAGGCAGCCGGTCGACTGGCCGAACTTCTTGGTTCTGGTGTGAGCGGATACAATCTCATTGATATCGATAAGTACACACATGCGACCCGCTACACCAAAAAAGCGTTATTGGAGATCTTTGAGAGTCTGGATCAGACCTCAAGAGATATTGTTAACGGATATGTAGCCGGGTTTAACCGACGTATTGCTGAGGTTCAGGCGATTGAGTCAATTCTTCCCTTCGAGTTTAAACATTTTAAGTGGCCACTTTCGAACTGGACCGCGCTGGATATCCTGTCTTGCGTCATTGACTTACAGAGAGCGTTTGATCCCGAGGCTTCAATCATCAGCAACAAAATGCAGCTTGAAAATGTTACGCTCTACGAGGAACTTCGGAAAAAATTCCCTCAAAATTATTCGGATATGTTCAATGACCTGAGGTGGGCCAATGATCCGGATACGCTCACCTATATCCCGACCAAACATACAACGCATGGCAGTCCGGATACGGTAAAGACCCAGCCGATTACCGGCAACCTGAATCTTGCCTTACGAAGCGATGATACCGAAAAATTAAACCAGCGGTATTCCAATATGATGAATACACTGGCGGCCTTCAACGCCTACACAAAGGCGGGAAGCTATGCCTGGGTCGTGTCAGGGAATAAAACCGCATCTGGTAATCCGATACTCTACTCAGGGCCACAAATGGGCTTTGCGGCCCCTTCCCTTGCCACCCAAGGATGCATTCGCGCCGGCGGGCTGGATGTATTCGGTTTGGCATTGACCGCTGTGCCGGCCATCTCTGTGGGTGTTACCCCTCATCATGCCTGGTCGGTACAAGTGGGTCAAGCACATACAGTGGATTACTATTATGAAAAGGCCCAGGATGTCGCCTACGATAGAGAAGAAATTATCAAGGTGAAAAATGGCGCGGAAATTAAATTCAAAATTTATAAAACCGATCATGGCCCTGTGATCCATCCGATTGATTATGATCCCCAAGATCCTGGCGATACGATTATCTCCTGGAAATATGCCCACCGAAACCATGAATTCGGCTATTTAAAAGCCAACTACGATATGGCTCAAGCGCAAAACATGGATGAATTTGGACGAGCAATCGAACAGCTGGGCATCTCTTTACACATCTGTTATGCCGATAAGGACAACAATATCGCCTATTGGATGTCCGGCCGCGATCCGGTTCGCCCAACAGGTGCTGATTACGATTATCGGTTTCCCCAGGGTTATTTCCCCGATCGCCCAATAGCTGAATGGGATTCCACCATCCTCAAACCCAGAAGCACGAATCGAAATACTGAGCAGGGATTTTACGGCGGCTGGAATAATAAGTGCCAGGCCGATTACGGTAACTCTTATAACAACTATTTCTACATGTTCGGTCCGTTCCATCGGGCACAGGTGATCCATGATTTTCTCAATAGTGGTAATAAGTTTACATTTGAAGACATTAGAGATCTGGCCATAGAGATCGGTGTGACAGATGCCTTCAAATCCGCAAAATATGATGCAAGCGGGAACCCCGTCGGCAATGGCGGGAATCCCTGGAAATTTATTGATCGAGACTTCTCCAAAGCGGTGAATGAAAACCCAACCCAGGACCGATTAAACGCTCTGAGGATTTTAAACGAATGGAATGGCCGTTTTGTTGATGGCACCCTTCGGAACAATCGTCAAGAGTGGATATCAGGGACATCTCGTTCAGATGGTTGGATGTTGATGGATTCTTGGATTCGCGAGGTTCTCCGCATGACCTTTGCGGATGAATTGAATATTAAAACCTCGGGAAACGGCCCGACTATATATGATAGAGAACGCCCGCATATCCTCTTTAATACGCTGCTGCACGCCCTTCCGAACAACGCGACCCGTCTGGTTACCGGATATGACTGGTTCCGGAACTTAGATGACCCCGGTGCACCACAAACCTGGGAAGATATCGTCGTAAAGGCATTGGACAGTGCTCTATCTAAATTGGGGAACCGGCCCTGGGGCATCAATAAAAGAGGGGTGATTACTTATCGGCATGTCATTCTGGGTGCAATGAAACAAACGACACCTTATTCCTGTCGGGCTACTTATGGACATGTTGTGGAATACGCAAGTAATGGGCCGAAACGTGTGGAAAGTCTGTTTTCCTTAGGGCAATCCGGAACCATTCTGGGTTCAACGGAAGCGCCGAAATATAATGAAAATTTCTTCGATATGTTACCGATGTTTAACGCATTTGATCATAGAGCCATCAATCCACCGGAATGAACTCACATCCCTTTTTAAGATTTATTGTCGTTAATTAACTACTGAGGGTTCTTCAGAGCAAAGAGTTTGAGCGCGTGGGTGGCAAACAAACCCTCCAGTCCGACTTTAGACTGGTGGCAGAATCTATGGGCACGGCGGTGCACCTGAAATACCTATATATCGTCATTGTACCTAATTATCAGCATAATGC
The DNA here is from genome assembly GCA_019310865.1 of Deltaproteobacteria bacterium. The sequence goes on from JAFDDL010000134.1 coordinate 6,267, forward strand.
ATTGCTCAGATGCCGGCCGGCATTGATAACCTATTGAAAATTCGTTATTAATTTTTCCAATTGGCTTGGTATGAAAATTGCTCGTCAAAACACTGTTATGGTTTAATATGGTCCAAGATAAAAAAGTCGAGCCGGTCCCGGCCAGCAAACGATTTAACCGGATTATGCGGGAGGTCAACATGAGAATTCGCTTCACCTTTCCACTCATTTCATTAGTTCTGCTAATCATACCCCACATGGCTTTTGCAACTGGGAAAACACCCGGCTTTAATCCCCTGCGCAATGCCTACTTTGGCGATCTGCACGTGCACACCGGTTTTTCATGGGACGCCCGGCTTGTTCGGACGAAAACCTTACCGGAAGACGCCTATCGCTATGCCAAGGGCGAGCCCATCGACCTTGCCGGTGGGGGAACGGTTCAACTCAAGCATGGAAACATGGATTTTTTCGCGGTAACCGACCACGCTGAATACCTCGGGGTGGTGGATTGGATACAAAATCAGAATCCTGAGGGCTCTGGTGATGATTCCAACAGGATTCGTTTTCTTAAGAAATTTATGAAGCACATATTTGACGGGAAGGGTGGTAAGAAGCTTGATTTTGCTTGGTACAAACCAGAGGTTGAGCGTACCGCCTGGCAGGAGATAATTTCGGCAGCCGAGCGGCATTACGAACCCGGCAAATTTACGACCTTTATCGCCTACGAATGGACAGCAGATAGGGGCACCTACTCGGTTCACCGAAACGTTATTTTCCGCGGAAGCAAGGTCCCTGTTATGCCCTATAGTTCTATTAATTCAGACCGTCCAGAAGACCTGTGGAACTGGATGGACGGTATTCGCGCACAGGGAATGGAGGCGCTGGCTATCCCGCACAATGCCAACCTGAGTGGCGGCTTCATGTTTCCCGGTGTCAAACCCGACGGGTCGCCGCTGGACGCAAAATGGGCCGCCCAGCGAATGCGAAATGAGCCCCTCGTCGAAGTGACCCAAATCAAAGGGACCTCCGAGACCCACCCCTTGCTGTCGCCAACCGACGAGTGGGCTGACTTTGAAATAGTTGATTTTAAATCTAAGGAAGCAAAAATCGACGGAAGCTACGTCCGCCAGGCTTACAAGACAGGACTTGCGCTCAGCGAGAACAAGGGCTTCAATCCTTACCAGTTCGGGATGATCGGTTCCACGGACACCCACAACTCGGCCAGTTGCCAGGAGGAGGATAATTATTTCGGAAAACTTGGTATTCTGACCGCGACCCCTGTAGCCCGACTTCAGCAGAGCTATAAAATGCAATATGACCTCGGCCAATTCAGTGCCGCCGGGCTGGCCGGCGTGTGGGCCGATGAAAACACGCGAGAGGCGATTTACGATGCCTTGAGGCGGAAAGAATGCTTTGCCACTACCGGTCCCCGCATCCGGGTACGTTTTTTTGCCGGTTACGATTTTCCCGAAGCTTTGAACCAGGACTGCAACATGGTTAAAAAGGCCTATGACACCGGTGTGCCCATGGGCGGTGACCTGTTGGCCCATGTCAACGGCAAGGCCCCCCGGTTTCTGTTCTGGGCCACCCAGGATCCCCAGAGCGCTCCGCTGCAGCGTATCCAGGTCGTCAAAGGCTGGATGCAAGACGGTAAAGTCAAAGAAAAGGTGTTTGATGTGGCCGGCTCGGACGGTCTGACTCCGGATCCAAAGACCCACCGCCTCGCGGACAACGGCGCCAGGGTCGATCTAAAGACCGGAATATGGGACGTGCACAAGGGGGAGGCCGAGCTGAGCGGTGTGTGGACGGATCCCGAGTTCGACCCGGGCCAGTGGGCCTTTTATTATGTCCGGGTCCTTGAAAACCCGACTCTGCGTTGGAGCACCTATGATGCCAACCGACTGGGGATTGCACCCCGGCCGGACCTGCCTGCGACCATCCAGGAACGGGCTTATACGTCCCCTATCTGGTATTCGCCAAAAAAGTAATGAGTGGAAATAGCCATAGGAGATTAGGTCGGATGATGGATGTGGTTTTGTAATAACGGATTTTAATACCTATATATCGTCACCATACTTAAATATCAGCATAATGGATTGTGCAGAAGCCGGTCTTGTATTGATAATATATTGAAATAACATCTATAATTTTCTATGATGGGTTTGGCATAATGTTTGCTACTTAACAGGGACAGGGAAGGGGGAAGCAAATGATATATGTACAAGTAAAAACCCTCGATTCCGATACGGTCGTTATCAAGGTGGACGGCGTGTTGAATCATGAATCCACACAGACACTGGAAGATGTCTTGATTCAAAATAAAAAGCATAAAAAGATT
>JAFDDL010000135.1 GCA_019310865.1 Deltaproteobacteria bacterium
GTGGCTTTCCGGCAGGGAGAAAGTGGGAAGGGTCTCGCAACGCCCCTGAAAAAATAAAGTATGTGATCGTCAACGCCGATGAGGGCGATCCGGGCGCCTTTATGGACAGAGCGCTTCTTGAAGGAAACCCGCATTCGATTTTGGAGGGGCTGATCATCGGCGGCTATGCCATCGGCTCGCACGAGGGATATGTTTACGTTCGACAGGAATATCCCTTGGCAGTTGAGAATGTGACCCTCGCGATTAAACAGGCTGAGGAAACCGGTTTTCTTGGGGAAAATATTCTTGACTCAGGCTTTGATTTCGTCGTTAAAGTGCACCAGGGGGCCGGCGCTTTCGTTTGTGGTGAATCGACTGCGCTGATGACGGCATTGGAGGGCAGAGTCGGAGAGCCCAGACCGAAATATATTCGCTCCAACGTCAAGGGCCTTTGGGAGAGACCCAGCGTATTGAATAATGTTGAGACATGGGCAAATGTACCGCTTATCATCAATAAGGGTGCTGACTGGTTTACGCAATTCGGAACGCAAAGCAGCTCGGGGACGAAAATTTTCTCCCTGGTCGGTAAGATAAACAATACCGGCCTCGTGGAAGTTCCCATGGGTATTACCCTGAAAGATATAATCTACAAGATCGGCGGTGGAATTCCTGAAGGCAAGAAATTCAAAGCAGTTCAGACCGGGGGGCCATCCGGAGGCTGTATACCTGAGGAGATGCTGGATTTGGAAGTTGGTTTTGATGAACTCACCAAGGCCGGCTCAATGATGGGATCCGGTGGTATGATTGTAATGGATGAAGATACCTGTATGGTTGATGTCGCCCGGTACTTCATTCACTTTCTCACCGATGAATCATGCGGCAAATGTGTCCCATGCCGTGAGGGCCTGCGGCAGATGGATAAGATTCTCACGAACATTACCGAAGGAAAGGGAAAAGCCGGCGACATCGATCTATTAGAGGAACTATCTGAAACAGCCAGTGAAGCCTCATTATGTGCGTTGGGAAAAAGTGCCCCGAATCCGTTTCTCAGTACGCTGCGCTATTTCAGAGATGAGTATGAGGCACACATCCATGACAAGAAGTGCCCGGCATTGTCATGCAAGGGCCTGATTTCATATTATATTGATCCGGAGAAATGCCAGGCCTGCATGATTTGCCTTCGAAAATGCCCGGCAGAGGCGATTGACGGCGGCAAAAAAAGGATCCATTTCGTTGACCAGGAGAAATGCACAAATTGCGGAACATGCATTGAAGTCTGCCCGTCTCGCTTTGCTGCGGTGAAGAAGATTTCGGGCGAACCGGTTCCGTCTCCTATTCCTGAAGAAGATAGACAAATCAGAAAGAGCAAGAAATAATGAGTGAAATCCTTTTACAAATTGACGGAAAAGAAGTCGGTGCAAGAGAAGGGATGACCGTTTTAGAGGCAGCACAAAATGCGGGAATATCGATTCCGACACTTTGTCACCACGAAAAATTGGAACCTTTTGGAGGCTGCCGACTTTGCATCGTTGAAGTAGACGTTCGCGGCTGGACAAAGCTTGTTGTGTCTTGTGTTTACCAGGTGGAAGAAAATTTAGTCGTCAGAACCCGATCTGAGAAGGTGGATAGAATCCGTAAAACCATCCTTGAGCTATTGCTGGCCCATGCGCCGGATGCATTCGAATTGCAGGACTTGGCTCAAGAGTATGGCGCCGACAAGGATCGTTTTGAAAAAGATGCCTCATTTTGCATACACTGTGGCCTGTGTGTCAGATATTGTGCTGAGGTAAAGAAAAAGAACGCTCTTGGATTTATCGACAGGGGGATTCGGAAAGAGATTAGTTTCATTCCGGAAATAGCCGCTAAGGAATGCTGGAACTGCAAAGAATGTTTTGAGCTTTGCCCCACAGAGGCACTGCAAGCACAATACGTTTTAACCAAAGCGCTCAGCCCCAAGCTTTCTTTTAATTCCGAGCCGGAGGATTAGAAGCGGTTTCAAAACCACAGAAACATAACCGAACAGGAGGATAAATTGAAAATTCTCACAACCATAAAAAAAGTAGTTGATGTGGAATTAAACATCAAAGTGGAAAACGGAACCATTATCGAAGACGGGCTGCAGTATGTTATGAATGCCTGGGACGAAAATGCGGTGGAAGCCTCTGTTCAGCTCAAGGAAAATAACAACGCGGAAACAACCCTGGTTAGTATCGGTGGTGGTGATGACAATACCAAAATCATCCGCAAAGGCTTTGCCATGGGTATTGAAAACGCGATCCAAATCGATGACCCATCGCTTGCCAAAGCCGATTCGTCTATCTACGCAAAAGTGTTGCAAAAGGTCTACGAAAAGGAAGGCTATGACCTTGTTATCACAGGCAAACAAGCCCAGGATACGGATAATGGTCAAACCGGCATCATGTTGGCCGAATACTTGGGAATACCCTGTGTCAGCAATGTGATATCAATTGAAATAATAGACGACCAGCATATTAAAGTATCCCGATTGGGTGATGCCGGGACCGAAATGGTTGAGCTGGCCTTGCCGGCTGTGGTTACCGTTACTGACAGTATTAACGAACCGCGATTGCCTGCAATGCGCGGCATCATGATGGCAAAGAAAAAGAAAATCAATGTAATGGATCTGGCGGCGCTTGGAACCTCTATTGACGAAGTCGGCGGCGACACGCCAAAATCGGAAATTGCCGAATTTATGGCAACGGAATCACGCCAGGCCGGGCAAAAATTTGAGGGCGATGCTGCAGAAATTACCGCCCAGGTCGTCGATCTGTTGGTTAACGAAGCAAAGGTGTTATAAGGAAGCCAAAATATCATTTGGTATCATTAACGGATTCATACAAGGAAAAAAATATCATGGCTAAAGTACTGGTAATTGCAGATATCAAACAAGGGGACCTAAAGGGCAGCACAGCCGAACTTTTGTCAAAAGCCAAAGCCATTGGCGCAGAAACAGCGGTGGTGGCGATTGGCAGCAATATAGAAGCATTAACTCCCGAATTGGTTAACGCGGGTTCCGATACCCAATTTATTGCCGATGATCCGGGGCTGGCGTTGTTTTCCGCAGCGCCATTTGCATCATGCGTTGTCGATGCCGCCAAACAATTTGGGGCAAATCTGATTTGGTTCGGTTTTTCCGAAACCGGCAAAGCCGTCGCACCGCGGGTCGCAGCTCAACTGAATGTCGCGTGTGCTACTGAAATCACCGACGTGATGCTTCAGGGAGATCAAATCGAAATTATCAGGCCCACCACCGCAAACAAACTGATGCAACGCGTCAAAGTCAACACGGAACAACTGGTGGCAGTCGTCAGAGCCGGCGCGTTTGAGGCGGCCGAAGGAATCACAGGTACTGAAAACGTTGTTAAGCTCTCGCCTCCGGAACAAGATTTAAAGGCCGTGATAAAGGAAATCATCTCCGACGATAGCGGTGATATCGACCTTGCCGATGCCGACGTTGTTATTTCAGTGGGGCGAGGTGCCAAGGATCAAACCGGCATCGATCTGGTAAGAGAACTGGCCGACGATCTAAAAGCGGGTTTTGGCTCTTCCCGGGCCATGGTTGATGCCGGTCTCATGGCACATAATAAGCAGGTCGGGCAAACCGGAAAAATTGTAGCACCTTCCCTGTATATGGCAATGGGTATCTCCGGAGCCATTCAGCACCTGGCGGGAATGAACGGGTCAAAAGTGATTCTGGCCGTGAATAAAGATCCGGAAGCACCTATCTTTAATGTGGCTGATTACGGAATCGTCGGAGACCTCTTTGAGGTGGTCCCGATTCTGCGAGAAGAGATTAATAAAAGTAGAAGCTAGACCGCTAAATCCGGCACAGCTGCGAATATGGCTGCTTTTGCTTAATTGTAATTTAACCCGGAATAACATTCGTTGATGAGGCAACCATGAATCCCCTATTGATGTCTCTTTTACTCATTGTGGCTCTGGCGGTTTTCGCCCGGACGATGATTCGCAAAATTCAATTGTTAAAGGCACTTGAACCCACCGATCGAGCAAACCATCTGAAACAGCGACTGGTGAACATGGTCATTTTGGCTGTCGGACAGAAACGCCTGGTCGGAAGAGCAAAAGAAAGAGCCTCGGGGTTTTTGCATGCGTTGATTTTTTGGGGATTTTGCATTTTATTGATTCGCAGCTTGACTTTATATGGAGAGGGATTTCAGGAAGGATTTCAACTACCGTTTCTGGGCGAAGACTGTTTGCTCGGGTATCTTTATATCGCCTTAAAAGATATCATGGAAGGGATCGTTTTGTTGATGATTCTCTTCTCGTTTTTTCGCAGAGCCGTTCTAAAACCGGAAAGGTTGCACAATACCGTCGAGGCCTATTTGGTCTTGGCGCTGATCGGGATTTTGATGATATCCGATCTGCTGTACGACGGTGCCCGATACAATTTGATTCAATTATATAGCAACTCGGAACTCCACTTTTTTAATAATCCGCAATATGGTTCCGAATTTCTCTGGACGCCGATATCGGTGGGAGCAGCGGCCCTGATCTCAGGATTGAGCCCAGAGGTCACCGGTTATATACTGGTCATCATGTTTTGGCTTCACATCTGTACGCAACTGGTATTTTTAAATATTCTCCCTTTGGGAAAACATTTTCACGTGATTACCGCACTTCCCAATGTGTTTCTGAAAAGTCTGGGATACCCCCATGAAAAACCCAAACTGCTGGAATTGGAAGACGAAGCGGCATGGGAGGATGAATCCCTGGGGATCAATCATATCCACCAGCTCAACTGGAAACAGGGGCTGGACCTTTACACCTGCACCGAATGTGGGCGATGCAAAGAAGTCTGCCCGACCCATACCACCGACAAACCGTTGAATTTGCATGACTTCAATGACAATCTAAAGCTTGAACTATATGAAAATGCCGATAATATCATTGAAAAAGCCAAGTTATCATCCACCATCGGGCAAATCGAAGATTCCGATCAAATTGAAAAACTTAAGGAAGCGGCCATCGCGCTTAACAGCAAAAAACAATTAATTGGCGAAGTGATTGAAGAAGACACACTCTGGGCCTGTACGACCTGCCGGGCCTGCGAAGAAGTTTGCCCGGTAACCATTGAGCATGTGCCCAGAATCATCGCCATGCGACAGGGGCAAACCCTGATGGCGGAATCCTACCCCAAGGAGCTCAACACGGCCCTGAAAGGACTTGAACGCAACGGCAACCCCTGGGGGATCGGTTATGATCAGCGAGCCGATTGGGCCGAGGGGCTGGATATCAAAACGATGGCAGAAGACGCGGCGGTCGATTATCTTTTCTGGGTTGGATGTGCCGGTTCGTTTGATGATCGCGCCAAAAAGGTATCCACAAGTCTGGCTAAAATTTTGCAAAAAGCCGGCATCAACTTCGCGATCCTGGGTGTGGAAGAAAAATGTACTGGCGATTTTGCGCGACGTGTCGGAAATGAAATGATGTTTCAAATGATGGCCGAGGAAAACATCGAAACCCTGAACAACTATAACATCAAAAAAATAATCACGGCATGTCCCCATTGTCTCAATGCGCTTAACCACGATTATCCGCAAATGGGCGGAAACTACGAGGTGATCCATCATACCGAGTTCATCGATCAACTCGTCAAAGAAGGAAAAATCAAGCTGAAACAATCGGTTCAAGGCGATCTGACTTATCATGATCCGTGTTACCTGGGGCGATATCATAACGTTTACGATCAACCGAGATCGATCCTGCGGTCCATATCTAATGGCGGGCTCAAGGAGCTGGAACGACACGGTCGCGAAAGCTTTTGCTGTGGTGCCGGCGGCGGAAGGATGTGGATGGAGGAGACCATCGGCAAAAGAATCTATCGGGAACGTACGGAGGAAATCGTCGGTCTAAACGTCTCGAACGTTGCGGTTGCTTGCCCCTTCTGCATGACGATGATCGAAGACGGCATGAAAGAGCTCGGCAAGGAAGAGACGATCAAGACAATGGATATCGCTGAACTTGTGGAGAAAAATATGGTGTAATCTCTGCCTTGAATCCATTTTCAAGTGCACTCGACATTAACCACTTCATTCAAGAAATTCAAGATTCTGATTTATCTTGAACTTGGTCATCGCTGGTGCTGTTTCAATCCATGCCTGTTCATTGATTACGTAGCCTTAGGCCTTTCGGCTTCCATGTTGATCAGGCTTGTGGTTTATCGACCTCACAGATTTTTAGCGAAAATGCCGTATCCTACATGTTGCGCATGGCTTTAACGCCCGGGTTGACAGATGTTATCTTCAGACACCAGACTTTAAACAGATTCCTCTAAATAGCAATCGTTACACAGGACTTTTTTGGATCTAACCCAATTTCGCCCAATTTCCCATAGTGGCAGATCAATAAGTAGATTTCAATTTCTGAAAAAGGTCAAAGCGAAATGCACATGCTTCGGCCTGTTTCTCGGCGGGACTATGGGTAAAACTCTAAAAAGGTATCTGTAACGCTGATAGTCTTAGGCCACACTCGCACCCTGACCGGAAGAACAACGCCAGAGAAGACCACAATACGCATGCCCATCATTTGTATAGGTCATAGTGAACATATCTTTTATACATGCTCATTTCATATAACAGATCATCACAAATAATGTTGTTTTTTACCAGAACATCATCTGGATGAATCTCAACAATTTTGAGACACTCTTCACGTCCGGCGCTCACCAAAACATTCCCGCCATAATCAATAATCTGGCTTTCACCTCTGAAATCTGCTTTTTCATTTTTAATCAATTCTTGACCAATTCTGTTTGCCATAATCGTGTATACCTTATTTTCCAATGCCCTTACTTTCATCACATCAAGGGTCCAAGGCCCGCCAAAATTTACCGGGCAACAGATGATTTGTGCCCCCTGCAGAGCAAGCAATCTAAACGATTCGGGAAACCAACTCTCAAAGCAAATGACAATTCCGATTTTTACATCCCCAATCGTTATGATTGCCAGCTTATTGCCCCGACTAAAGATGGTCTCATTTTTTGAGAGATTTACCTTTCTATGTTTCCCAAGCAAACCTTTGTCACCAACGACAATCGCAGTATTATACACGCTATCTCCTTCTTTTTCGGCAATACCGGCGACAATATATACATCGTTGCGTTTAGAGATTGTTGTTAATTCTCTGATTATCCTTTTTTGGACTCTTTCGCTTGAATAAAGAAACAACTCGTCTTTTGATTGAAAAAAGTATCCAGAAATGCATAACTCAGGTAAAACAATCAAATCAGCATCAACATTTCTAATCAACTCTTTGATCTTAGCTATATTTGCATCGACATTTTTGTGAACTACATCAAACTGACAGAATCCAACCCTCATATTATATCCTAACCATACTTTAATTTTTACCTAATATGGCACTTAATAGCAGTAAGTACATAAAATCATGAGCCTCGAACGCTCGTGATACGTTGGAGATATATGGAGTCGTAACGACCAAAATCACAAGCCAAGTCCGCGCCATCACGACGGGCACCGAACCCAACTACAGCACAAAACTATAACCGATAGGCGTATGCGAAAACTACCGCGCGCGGATTTGGTCTTGTGCATTTTTTTGTTAGCAATCATTTTCATACAAATGCTGTATTTTATGTACGTTACAGCATATTACTCGCCTGTTGAATACTTCAATGCCTCCAAGGTTTTATGCGGCAATTTTACGGCTCGTGTCGCAATAAATCGATCCGTAAAGCGATCCAACACTTCGTTGCCTGTATCCTCATAGAATCCTGTTAACACAAAGCCCACCCCTATCTGCCCCTGAATCTGATCAGAGAGGGAATGGCCGAATTCAAACGGGTTGTGCTCTTGCCGATACTGCTGTTTCCGCTCCGGTGAAAGGGCATGAAGATCTGAATACGGAATGGCATGTTTCAGCACACACATCTGGGTGGAATCCGCTTCATCCCAGTCAATCATATAGGAAATGGGGTTACAAAATCCTGACAAAAGTCTCCCACCCTCTTTAAGGACGCGATAGCATTCGCGCCACACCGGCAAAATGTCATCAATAAAACAGTTCGAAACCGGATGAATGATCATATCGAAGCTCTTCTCGGAAAAACACTGCAAATCCTGCATGTTTCCCTGAACGGTCGTGATGCCAAGATGAAACTGTTCAGACAGATCGGCATCACGTTGGAGTTGGGCATCCGAGTTGTCAAACACCGTCACAGAGGCACCGGCTGCCGCAAGAAGTGGGCCTTGCTGCCCACCACCGGAGGCTAAGCACAGGATATGTGCCTGAGCAATATCGCCAAGCCAGTCTTGTGGGATCGGCTTCTTTGGGGTTAACACGATCTGGAAATCGCCACGAGCTGCCGCCCCTATCGCCTGTGATGTGACGGGAATTGTCCATTCGTTTCCGTTCTTGACGTGCTGGTTCCATGCCACTCGATTATGCTCAAGAATATTCATTAGGTTCTCCACACAACGCATTCTGCCATCTTTTGTGTATCCTGTCCTCACATGGCACTGTCGGTCCCCAGTGCTCGATTGCTTCTTTTCGCAACGTGTCGAGT
>JAFDDL010000136.1 GCA_019310865.1 Deltaproteobacteria bacterium
TGCGGCGCCCCGCCTTCCGGTGGCGTCGGTGGCGGTGGGGGCGGTGGGGGCCCGCTCATTGTATCTTATACTTGGGGACCGACCTTTTCCGTTCAGGAAGATGTGGACGCCGACGGCTATAACGATGAAGTCGATAATTGCATCTTTGTTCCCAATGATCCCAGTGAAAACAGAGATGGGGATGCTTTCGGCGATGCCTGCGACAATTGTCCGGATCTTGCCACCGAAAATAATCTGGATCGCGACGGGGACGGTCTGGGCGATGACTGCGATCCGGATCTTGATGGCGACGGTGTCCCAAACGGATCCGATACATGCCCGTTCATTGCGAATCCGAATCAAATTGCATTTCCCCAGGAAGATGATTTTGACAATGACGAGATCGGCAATGTCTGTGATGCTGATGACGACAATGACGGAATCCCGGATTTGATCGATAACTGCATGACCGCGGTCAATCCCGGCCAAGAAAACAGCGACAGTCATATTGATGGTGATATTTCAGGCGATGCCTGCGATGAAGATTACGATAACGATTCATTGCCCGAATATGACGGCACGGACCGGTGTCCAAACTTTCAAAGCAGTATCAATGAAGACACTGACGCTGATGGTGTGGGAGACCCTTGCGACAACTGCCCCTATGATGAAAATTCCGATCAATTGGACACAGACAAAAATGGAATAGGAGATGTTTGTGATGGGTAATTATTTTAAACCACTTACCGTTTTACTCCTGAGCGTCATGTTCTTTACGGCATGCGATAACGGCCCCAGCCTGGAACGTGTGAGCACACGGCAAATGGCGACCCTGTCCGGGGAGTTCTATACGGAAAATCCGGAAGCGATTCAATTTCCGGTCAAAGTCCTTTTTGCCATTGATTGCTCCTTGAGCATGATCGTGTCTGATCCGCCCAATCCGCCGGACGAACCCTATGGACGGCGCATCGCAGCCATTCAACGTTTTTTGGATCGGTACAACACCGAAGATTATCCAAGTGTCTCTTTCTCACTTGTGCTCTGGGCCGGTAGTATGATCGACCAGACGCGAAACGGCTACAACCAGCCCGGATTTACGCGATCCCGGTCGGAACTGGATCGCGTGTTAAACAATGTCAGAAACGAATCCTATACCGATTATCTTGGGGCCATGGACGGCATCCGAAACATCATCGAAAATGATATTACCAATGTTTCTTACCAGGAATCGGGGGAAAGTGACCTGGCCCGAACCAAGTACATCGTCTGTTTCTTCAGCGACGGCATGCCCAACACCGATGCCGGCACGCAACTCAATGTCGATATTTGGCAGCAGGTGGAAGCCTTGACCCAAATGACGGAAGACAGACAGATCGGGCAATTTAACTTTCATTCCTTTTTTCTTTCAGCCCTTTTCCGCACCGATGAACCGGGGGACACCGACGGTATCATTGATAACTATCTGGATGAGTGGCAATTTGCCGGCAACACCTTATTTGGCATGTCGACCCGGGGAAACGGCACGTTTCGCGATGTTGCCTCTGCTGCCGCCATCGATTTCATCAATATCATCGATATGCGGTTGACCACCGAATATGTGATAAAATTCATTGTGGCTTATAATTACAACGTGATCCCGGGGCTGGATGAGCTGCATGTCGACAGTGATTGCGATGGCCTGACCGATGAAGCGGAAACCGCGGCGCACGGCACCGATCCCATGGTCTATGACACGGATGGTGATGGTCTGAGCGACGGGTTTGAAATCCAGGTGCAATCGGTTGAAGACGGTGTGGCCCTTTGGCCGGACCCACTGGTCAACGACAGTGGCTGCACCCCGGTCCCCGGCGGGTATTGGCCGGACCAGGACAGTGACGGACTCACGGACTGCGAAGAGTCCATCAAAGGCACCTATCGGTTTGTGGCCGATTATGACCGGGACGGCATTCCGGACGGGATCGAATTTGCCATGGGCACCAATCCATTTCAGGATATTTACGTCAACGATGCCGATTTTGATGGGGATCTGGATTGGTTTGAAGTTCAACGCCACACCAATGTCCTTGCCAACGATCCCATCGTGCGCGAACGCTATGGATACGACTACGATATCATGGACATGGGTCACCCCGACCCCGTTTTGGAACCCGATCTACCCCAGGGTATTCGAAAATATGGTTTTACTATTTCAAACATCAGCATTCTAGACACGCAAGGCGAGCGCGACGGCGGCTATCGCAACCTTGCACCCGGGGATAATTTTATCCGGCTCTATATTGCACAAGTCCCCCAGGATCGTCCCAATGCACCACCGGTGTTTCGAATGGCGGAAGTTGTCATCAACGCCGAATCATTCACGAGAGATGTACAACTAATGCCCTTTGATTTTGAACTGATCGACTGAACCCATCGCCTCTGAATTGCAAGGCGAATGAAAGCAGGTACCCAAATGAATACCAAAAAGTATACTTTATTATGCATGGCTATTTTTATCGCAGCTTGCTCGGGTGGTTCCGGCAGCGACTCTAGCGAGCCCGCCATCAGGGAGCTACAACTCGGTGTCAGCGAAAGCGGGTTTATCGAAACAGAAGGGGACGTGGATACCTACCGTATTCGTGCTGCGGAAGCCAACCGGTTTATGAATATTGCGTGCAAGGAAAATTCGAGTGGATCAGGGGTGGATCTATTGTTAACGGTTTTCGAGGAAAACCCAAACGGTCAGCGGGTTCGGTTGTTTGGAAAGCATAAACCGCAAAATGCCACACCACCGGCGGATCTTGATATCATGGTATATATCGATCAGCCAAAAGATCTTTTCATTACCGTAAGGGATCTGATGGATGATGATGCCTCGGAAGACATTGCCTATCAACTGGTATGCGACTTTATGGCGCCGAGCGTCGAGAACCACAATTTTGCCACCGCACAACCACTCACCATCGGCGCTTCCAGTGCATTTTATGACGCCATTGAAGACGTTGGAGAGGTCGACTGTTTTACATTTGCCCCGAATACAAGCGGCGTTTATTCAATTGAGGTTGATCACACGACACCGAATAATGCCACCACAAATGTCCAACTAACCCAAACGCTTTATGATCAAGCCGGTAATGAAATCCAAACCGTCACCGCCCCGGACCATACAATATTATCCCATTTGGACCCAAATGACGGCCCGTTCTTCGTAACCGTCCAAGATCGTGACGGCATGCACATGGATGCAGCCGCCACCTATGAAATCACGGTGGTGCAGTCACCGGCCGATGAATACCTGTTAAACGATACCATCGAAAATGCAAGCGTGCTCAATGCCGATGCCGGCGGTGTTTTTACGGCCGACGGCGCCATTGAATATGCCGCTTCCAGCAGGTCGGAAGACAATACCGGCGATATGGACTGGTATCGATTCACCGTACCCGAAAACCCGGCCTCCGTCTATCAGAGCGTCCAATTGACCATTGACAAGGGGCAAATTGTAAACGCAGCGGCCATACTTCGGGTGATCGTTTATGATGAAGCGCAAAACAAGATTACGTCCCATGATTTTTATTGCAGCGCGAATGCCTATCAAAACCAATTCCGGGCTGAAAGCGGCGTGCACTATTTGTCCGTCGCACCGCTCAATGCCAATAAAATCGCTTCCCCTGCTTCCTATCAAATCCGGTTGCAGCCCACAGACTTAATCGATGACGATGACAACACCGAAAACGATGCCACGATGCTTCAAAGCGGTGTGACAGTCGAGGGAAAGGTCCGTTATCACTCGGATGTGGATTGGTACGGCCTGGATGTGGCCACCACAGCTGCCAAAATCGTTGCAGTCGAATTAACCAGCGAGGCGTCTATCGTCGACTATCAGCTCACAATTTGGCGCGGTGTTCAGTTGGTCAAAAAGACCAGCGATTTAAATGGCAGTGACGGCAATACCCATCTTAAAATCGCAATCTTTGTCCCCCAGGATAGTCAAGGGAACGCCACCTACCATTTTAAAGTCTGTGACGCCCAGAATGACGAAGGCAGCGACATACCGTACCAGCTGACAGTAAGGCAAACGTCCATTCCCGACGATGTTGCACGAATCGGTCAGATAGATGCATTGGAAAGCCTTCGCTATTACAGTGAGATTGATGAGCAGGGACAATCAAATGGCATCTATGAAGAAATTGAACTGGAGATTTTCTCCGGGCATCAGCCAACCTATTCAGCAAACACCAATTGGCTTGATTTTCGGGCAAACACACTACCGGACGGCATCTCCATTGTGGACAATCCAGCGGGCACCACTACCATTTCCTTTCCCTGGATTGCCGGATATATCGACTATCAGGGCGATCGTGATTTTTTTGAAATCGATTTCGGCAAATTCGATGTTAATGAACCTGAATCCGCCTGGTTCTATGATGTTGAGATTCGGTTGGTCGTCCCGCAACCGGGTTCCCAAGCAGAGTATGTCTGGAAATTATACCGGGACCGAAATCAAAACCATGTCATCATGGATGACCCCACATCACCGGACGGATACAAAGCCTGTGCCGGCGATGACACCCCTCAGGCGCAGCAGGCGCTTGATATCATGGTGCCATCCGATGATGAACGCTTCTGGATCGGCAGCGAGTGGGGCACCCATTCAAAGTTCTATCTCGGTATCAGTGATTTCAACTATGAAAAACTGCCCGGACCTGGCCCCAGAGAATTATTGGAAAACAACCCCATCCCGGATGACGATTGGGGCTATGATGCACCCTATTATTTTCAAGTTAAGCTGACCTATCATCCTGGAGCGGCCTGGCCGGATTAAATAGTACCCATCCAGAATTGGTAGCATACGGTTCAGAGCAAGGCCGCAGCATTTTTTCAACCACAGGCATAGTCAGCCTATTCCGAGGATTGAAAAAATGCGAGAACGCCGCCCTGGGCCGTAGGATGCCAGTTATGGATGGGTACTAACTCAATTCGGAAACCGTTTTCAAGGCAACCCCATAATCCGGCTCCTGGCCGATTTCCGGCACCTGCTCCGTATATCGGACCACACCGGATCCGTCGATGACGACAATGGCCCGGGACAACAGACCGGCCAGCGGCCCGGTTTTGATCTCAACCCCGTAATCCTTGCCGAAACCGGGCGCTCGAAAATTGGACAACGGCACAACATCATTCAACCCTTCCACCTCGCAAAACCGTGAATGAGCAAACGGCAGATCGGCGGATATGCACAGCACAACCGTGTCGCCAATCTCCGAAGCCTCCTTGTTAAATCGCCTCACGGAGGCAGCGCAAACCGGCGTGTCGATGCTGGGGAAAATATTGAGCACAAGTGGTTTTCCGCTGTAATCTTGAAGTGTTGAATCAGATAAATCTTTTCCTGTCAGGGTGAAAGAGGGCGCTTTCGTATCGATGCCGGGCAGTTCACCCACTGTTTCAAATGCGTTTCCCTTTAATGTGATAGTTGCCATGATATCTCCTATGATTTGGGGTTTTAATAATTCCTACTAGTTAATAATAACGACAGAATCTCAGTAAGCAAGACCGGATCCTTCGCGCATTCAAACCAACAACCAGTTCCCCGTTGAATCTTTCCATAAAATCCGCTAACCGGAATTAGCGGCGGGGTTGAGCTGATTTGATTTTTCCAGGATTATCACGTATATATTTTATAAGTCTCCCTATTCAAATTACCAAATTTAATCTGCACTCAGCATTTTTCGCGAGATGGTAACGATGGGTTTTGTATTCGATTTCCAAACCAGTAAAGCCTACGAAAGTTGGTGCCGCCAAACAAAGAACCAGACCATCATCAGCAGGGAAACCCGCTTGATGGGGGATTTGCTGACACCGCTGCATGGATCGACCGTGCTCGATATCGGTTGTGGCCCGGGCTTTGCCATGGAAGCGTTTAAGGTGGCGGGACTCAACGCCACCGGCCTGGATGCCTCCCCGTACATGCTCGATTTTGCCGTAGAGCGCCTGGGCAAGGGCGCAGAGCTTCACCGGGGAATTGCCGAGGACCTGCCCTTTGAAGACAACGCGTTTAACTTCGCGTGTATCACCAAAACCCTGGAGTTTGTGGATTCCCCTGAAAAAGCGCTGTCCGAAGCCTTTCGGGTAACCAAGGATCGGGTATTTATCGGAATTTTGAATCGGCATGCCCTGGCCGGCATTCAAAACCGTTCCTATGACCAGAATCTGGAAGCAATGATCGAAAACAGTCGGTTTTTCAGCCTATGGGAAATTAAAAAAACCATTCGAGAACTGGTGGGCAAGGTCCCCGTAACCTGGCAGGCCCTGTGGCACCTGCAACGGCAGCCCGGAAAAATAAACGAAAAGCTGGAAGATTCTCAGTGGTTAAAGCAGATCCCCTTCGGGGTCTATATCGGCATTGCCGTCACCCTCTGCCCGAAATACCGGGCCAAACCCCTCTCCTTGAATTGCACGGCAAACCAGGGCACCGGCGCGTTTCTATAATTTATAAGTCAGCAACAGGGAAAAATCCATGAGAGCATACCTGTTTGAACCGTTAAAGGACAAAAAAGTGAAGTGCAATCTTTGCAGCCACCGGTGCGTTATTAAAAATGGAAATCGGGGCATCTGCAAAGTTCGGGAAAACCAAGATGGTGTTTTAACCTCCCTGGTTTACGGGAAACTCATCGCGCAGCATATCGATCCCATTGAAAAAAAGCCGCTGTTTCATATAAAACCCGGAAGTCTTTCGTATTCCATCGCCACGGTAGGATGCAATTTCAAGTGCCGATTCTGCCAAAACGCCGACATCGCCCAGATGCCCGAAGAACGCCAGGGATTGATTCTCGGTGATACCATATCGCCGGAAGCCGTCGTGGCCGATGCCGTTTCCGGCGGGTGTGCCAGTATTGCCTATACCTATACCGAACCGACGGTATATTTTGAATTTGCACACGATACCGCCCGATTGGCCCATGAAAAGGGTCTTAAAAACGTGTTTGTCACCAACGGGTATATGACCGGTGAGGCCCTAGAAATGATTGCCCCCTACCTGGACGGCGCCAACGTGGATTTAAAGGCATTTTCTGATAAATTTTATAAAGATCAATGCAGCGCCCGTCTGGTGCCGGTCAAAGAGACCCTGGTTCAAATGAAGGCCAGGAATATCCTGGTGGAGATCACCTCCTTGCTGATTCCCGGCTTGAATACGGATCCAAATGAATTACATGCCCTTGCAGACTTTCTGGTTACCGAACTAGGGCCGGACACCCCCTGGCATATCAGCCGCTTTCACCCCACCTACCAATTGACGGATCGCCCCCCCACTTCTGTGGACACCCTTCTTGCCGCCAGAAAAATCGGTCTTGCCGCCGGGCTGAAATATGTCTATACCGGTAACGTCCCCGGCCGGCCCAGTGAACAGACCCTTTGTCATCAATGCGGTAAATTGCTCATTGACAGATGGGGCTTTACAGTGCGACAAAATCAGATTCGAAATGGGCGATGTCCGGATTGCCGGGAAACGGTCGCCGGCATCGAAATGGACGGATAGTTCGATTCTCAATTTTAATGGAGTTTTGATTGAATTTAAGGGAAATGATTCACCCCCAGGCCGTCGGCGAACGCATTCTTATTTACGGCCGGATGATTAAATTTTCACACACGCTCTTTGCACTTCCCTTTGCGCTGGCGGCGGTGGTGCTGGCGCAGCGGGAAAACCCGCTGACCGTGGGAAATCTTTTCTGGCTGCTGATGGCCATGATCGGCGCCCGCTCTGCGGCCATGGGCTTTAATCGGATTGCAGATGTCGCCATCGATTCGAAAAATCCCCGAACGTCCCAGCGGGAAATACCCACCGGCAGACTCTCCAGGCAATCGACAGTGGTGTTTGTGGCATTGTTCTCCGGTTTGTTCGTTCTGGCCGCCTCCCGGTTCGGTGCGCTGTGTTTCTACCTGTCGGTGCCGATACTGATCCTCTTATTCGCCTATTCCTATACCAAGCGCTTTACGATCCTGTGCCACCTTTGCCTGGGATTTGCCATCTCCATGGCGCCCCTGGGTGCCTGGATTGCGCTGACCAATAGCCTCGACTGGCCAATTTTCGTACTCTCTGGGGCGCTGATGACCTATATCGCCGGTTTTGACACTCTCTATGCCTGCCAGGATGCCGTCTTTGATCGAAAGGTGGGCCTTTATTCCATCCCGGCCAGGTTCGGCATTGCCGGTGCTTTGGCGCTTGCCAGGGGACTGCACTTGGTATCGATGCTTTTCTTTGTCTGGATGTATTTCGCCTTTCAAATGGGCCATGTTTACTTGGGGGCCGTCTGTGTCATCGGGGCCTTGATGATTACTGAGCATTGTTTGGTCAAACCCGATGATCTAAGCCACATCCATGTCGCTTTTTTTCACATGAACAGTCTAATCTCCCTGGTCGTGTTTCTGGGAGTTTTTTTAGACGAACTCCTAAGGGGCGCATAGGGGAGACGAAGGTGTATAAAAATCTTCAGGAATTCATCGCCCGGCTGGAAAAAGCCTGTGAGCTGATGCATATCGACCAGGCAGTTTCACCCCATCTGGATATCAGCAA
>JAFDDL010000137.1 GCA_019310865.1 Deltaproteobacteria bacterium
CCTTAGTATTTCGAAGATCCGGCACGTCCTCCTTGAAGGTGAGCCCCAGAAGCGCCACTTTGGAACCCAGGACCTGTTTTCCGGCCCGAATGAGCATTTTCACGGTTCGTTCGGCAATATACTTGCCCATGCCGTCATTGATGCGCCGGCCCGATAGAATGATTTCGGGATGATACCCGAGCGCTTCGGCCTTGAAGGTCAGATAGTATGGATCCACACCGATGCAATGCCCCCCCACCAGGCCCGGTCGAAACGGCAGAAAATTCCATTTGGTTCCGGCCGCCGCCAGGACTTCCTGTGTATCGATTCCCGCCTTGTGGAAAATCATGGCCAGTTCGTTCATCAATGCGATATTTAAGTCCCGCTGGGTATTTTCAATAACCTTGGCGGCCTCTGCAACCTTGATGGTGGAGGCTTCATGAATACCGGCGCTTACCACTCGCCCGTACACACCGGCCAGAAGTTCTCGGGTGGGGGTGTCGGATCCGGCAACGACCTTGACAATCTTTTCCAGGGTATGGACCTTATCTCCGGGATTGATCCGTTCGGGCGAGTAGCCCACCGTGAAATCCGTCCCGAAACGATATCCGGAAGTCGCTTCCAAAATCGGTACGCAGACCTCCTCGGTTGCGCCGGGGTAAACCGTCGATTCATAGGCCACGCAACTGCCGCGGCTCATATGCCGGCCCACTGTCCGGGACGCACCGGATAGGGGGGTTAGATCCGGATTGCGGTTATCATCAATGGGCGTGGGAACCGCCACGATGATAATTTTGCATTGTGAAAGAGCCTCAGGTTCATGGGTATACGTTACCGAAGCACTGGCCAGTGCTTCTGAAGACACTTCCAACGTTCGGTCAACATGGGATCGAAGCTGTTCGATGCGCTGGGTGCTTACATCATAACCAATCACCTGAAAATGCCTCGACAGGCACACCGCCAACGGCAAGCCCACGTACCCCAAACCGACAACGGCGATTTGATTTTTCCCAACCAGGAGCGATTCCAACGTCACCATCTGCTTGTCTCCTCTCGCATGCATCTCAAACGGGCTGCCGAAAGGCGATACACCTTGATTTCCGTAACCCATCAGATTAGTATTAAATTATCGCCAAACTCTGTTAGCATAACCACCCGTTAAAGTCATTAAAAATGAAGGAAACTGCCAAATCGCCCATCCCGCCACGAAACCAATGGGTTGTCATCACGGGGGCGCCCTGCTCGGGCAAGACCACTGTTATCCGGGAACTTGAAAAACGCGGCTATCCGGTTGTTCATGAAACCGCCCGGGCATATATTGAGAAAAAACTCAGGGAAGGCATTCCCCTGGACAGGATCAGAGAAGACGAACTGGCATACGAAAGTGCAATTCTTCGTCAACGCGCGGCCATTGAAAAAAAGCTCGATCCCGGGCTAACGATATTTTTCGATCGGGGAATTCCCGATAGCATTGCCTACTATCGCTTGACCGGACTCGATGACAGGGAACCCATCACGCTGAGCCGTGAGACCCGGTATAAAAAAATATTTCTGTTTGAACGGCTCCCCTTTGAATCGGACGCCGTCCGATCTGAAGACGACGAGACGGCAGCCCAGCTTGAAACACTGGTTTTCAAAAGCTACCAAATGCTCGGCTACCGAATCGTTCGGATTCCAGTAATGCCCGTTATCGACCGTGTAAATAGGGTTCTAGAGAATCTTTAACAGCACATCCTTTTCCGCCTCAGTCAAGGGACGCCACTGACCCGGTAAAAGCGCTCCCAATTGAATGCTGGCCATTCGGGTTCGCTTCAAGCGAATCACCTTGTTTCCCGCCTGTTCCACCATCCGCCGAATCTGTCGGTTGCGGCCCTCCTGGAGTACGATTCTGAAGCAGTTGGGTGAAATTCGGCTTATTTTGGCCGGTCGGGTTCGCTTTCCGAGGATATCAACCCCCCGGGCCAGCTTTCCCAGCGCAGGGTCTGATATGTCTTGCTTTACGGTGACTTGGTATTCCTTTTCATGGTCAAAAGAAGGATGGGTCATCCGGTGATGCAAACGCCCGTCGTTGGTGAGAAGTATCAAGCCCTCCGATTGCTTATCGAGCCGGCCCACCGGGTAGACCCGTTGGGAAACGGCCACCAGGTCCAGAACAATCTTCTGCCCCGGATGGCTGCAACTGGTTACATAGCCTACCGGTTTATACAGGGCGATATAATGTTTCTCCTCCTGAATCACCACTCGATGGCCGTCAACCTCAACATGGGCTGCGGACGGGTCGATCTTGGTACCCAGTTCGCAAACCACCTGGCCGTTGACCCGCACGCGGCCGGCCCGGATGAGCTGCTCTCCTGCTCGTCTGGAGCAGTGGCCGGCCTGGGAGAGAAATTTTTGTATACGGATAGGTGTCACGGTCTTATCACGACCGATAATCGGCGTTAATTCGCACATAATCGACGGAAAAATCACAGGTGATCATGCTCGCCTGTCCGTCACCAATATTCAAATCGATGGTGATGGTCATATCGGGTTTTTTAAGTACCGCCGTTGCCTGAGCTTCGGCCTCGGGGCCACATCCCATTCCGTCTTTCACCATCCGGACCTGGTCAAAAAAGATATCGATCTTATCCGGATCCAGTTCCGAACCGGCCCGGCCAACGGCCATAATCAATCGGCCCCAGTTGGCATCTTCACCAAAAAATGCGGTTTTCACCAGGGGAGAATGGGCCACCGTATCAACGATTCGAAACGCATCGCCATCCGATTGGGCTCCCTTGACCATTATTTCGATGAACTTTGTGACACCCTCACCGTCTCGAACCATGGCTTTTGCAAGTTCATGGCAAACCTCATCGAGCACCTTTTGAAAGGCAGACTCATGAGCCGGTGCGGCGATATTGGCGCCGGATACCCCGTTGGCCATCAACAGCACCGTATCGTTTGTGCTGGTGTCCCCGTCAATGGATGCCCGGTTGAATGATCGGTCAACAGCCCGGCCCAGCGCCTGTTTTAAAAAACCCGCGGGCACCGACGCATCGGTCATAATAAAGCTGAGCATCGTGGCCATATCCGGGCGGATCATGCCGGCACCCTTGACCATGCCCGTCACATTGAACACCCGGCCATCCAGCTCTCCGGACCTGGAAATGGTCTTGGGAACCGTATCAGTGGTCATGATGGCCACGGCACAATCCATGATACCGTCAAGTGACAATGCGCTCACCAGTTCTGGGATGGCGCCCCGGACAACTGCCATGGGCATCGGCTCGCCGATCACGCCGGTGGAAGCTACCAGAACAGACTCCTTGGAAATCCCTAAGCTTTGCGCAACCATCGCCGTCATTTCCCGGGCATCGGCCATTCCCTGTGCCCCGGTGCAACAGTTGGCATTTCCGCTGTTGACGATAATGGCATGGCATTGACCGGACTGAACCCGTTCCCGATCCAGTTGAACCGGCGCGGCTTGAATGCGATTCTTTGTAAATACACCGGTAACAGCGGCCGGGGTCTCCGATACAATGAGACCCAGGTCTTTGGCGCCGTCCTTTTTAATCCCGGCGGAGATGCCCGCAGCTTTAAATCCCGGGCAAAGCGGTTTGTCCCTCATGGATATAGATCCTCCTGTCAATGTGATGGGTTATCTGTGGATCGTCATCGCTTAAAAATTCTCCACTCCACGAACGGGGTGCATCCGGGGCCAACCAGATTCCAAGCTCCGCCGGATTATAAGCGATCGCTTCCCCCAGGCCCTGTGAAACCCCGGTTACAATTACAACCAGTGATTCAGTCATCTCTTGTTTGAATTGACATCTTTCCAACCGATAGCTATATTTCCACGCCGGGATGCAAACTTTCCGTGCACCCGCGAATTCAAGCAAATGGATGGGACGACCATGACCGAACATACCGCGCTTTGCCCGGACTGTAAAGAACAGCTGGAGCTGTATCGATCCTGACGACGGGTCCGGCTTCGCTGCAAGTCTTGCGGCAACCGGTACCCGCTGGAACAATTCAGCGATCACATCGATGACCTATGGGAAGAGATGCTGGCCAACGTACCCTGCGACAGGATGTAGATAGTTCCCATCCATAAATGGCTAATTCTTTTCGATTTCTGGATGAGCACTAAACAAGAACTGATTTTAATCCATGCCCAATAATCAAGACAAAAGAAATTTCAAGCTGACCATCGAATACGACGGCTCCGCCTATCTGGGTTGGCAGCGCCAGAAAAACCCCCGGACCGTTCAAGGGAACATTGAACGGGCCATTGAAAAATTCACCGGTCAAAGCGTTGGCGTCATCGGGTCCGGGCGAACCGATTCCGGTGTGCACGCCCTGGGCCAGGTCGCAAGTTTTAACTGTATCACAAAGCTATCCCCGGAAGTCATTCAACGCGCACTCAATGCAATTTTACCCGACGATATCGTCGTCCACGGGTGCACGGAGATGCCCATGGATTTTCATGCCCGATATGATGTCATCGCAAAACGATACCGGTACCGCATCATAAATCGCAACATTCCCTGCGCCGTCGGCCGGCAGTACGCCTGGTTTATCAAGCGCCCCCTCGATCTACCCGCCATGACGGCCGCCCTGGCTCACCTGATCGGCAAGCACGATTTTTCCGCCTTTGAAGCAGCGGGAGCCCCCCGATCCCATTCGATTCGTCACGTCCATCGAGCAAAACTTCATCGAGACGACAATGACCACATCGACTTCACCATCGAAGCCAATGGGTTTTTAAGACACATGGTTCGAAACATCGTTGGCACATTGGTGGATGTGGGATTGGGAAAGAGGACACCGGAATCTATGCGAGTGATTCGAGAGGCCAAAGACCGCTCACTTGCGGGCATCACCGCACCGGCACATGGATTGTTTCTGGTTCAGGTTCTGTATTCGATTTAATCGGCTGACCGACTCTTCATTTCTGCGATCTGACCATTGTAGAATGAAATCACTTCTCTTCTGTTGAGCATTCCGACCAATTGGCTATAATCATCTTCGTGCACAACCGGCAGGCTGTCGATATTTCGGGTCGTGAATTTGCTCAGGACATTATTCAAATCGTCCGATGGATGGGTAATAATGATGTCGGACGTGCCGATGTCTTTCATCAATACCAGATGCTCGATTTCCTCAGCAAACAGAACATGTCGAACATCGTTGATGGAAAATATGCTCGTCATCCGTCCATCCTGATCCATGACTGGGAAATAATGCTGGGTAGATTCTGAAAAAAATGTCTTGAACTGCGAAAAGGTCATGTCCTGGGGAATCATGGTAACCTTTTTAACCAGATGCATCAGATCTTTGACCCGGATGGCCTGTAGAATGTCCACGAAGAACTCTCCGGCGTGAGCCGGCGATTCGATTTTCCGTTTCACCTGACATTCGTAAATGGTCCAACGCTGAGAGGCCAAATACGCCACTGAGCATACCAGAAGACTCGGCAGCAGCAAGTGATACGAGTTTGTCATTTCACTGACAAAGATGATGGTGGAGATGGGTGTATTCGAAACGGCAGTGAAAAATCCCGCCATGCCGACCACCACAAAAGCGCCGGGTTGGCTGACCACACCCGGTATGACGGCGTGAAACCCCTTTCCCACCACGCCGCCCATGGCGCCACCGATCACAACAGAGGGACCGAACACACCGCCGCTGCCGCCCGAACCGATGGAAAAAGAGGTGGTAATCACCTTTCCCACGGCAAGGGTAAGCAGAAACAGAATGCTCACGTTGGCAGGGTTGTTCAGCACCTGCTGAACATATCCGTACCCGAATGCCAGGGTATGGGGCAGAAAAAAACCGATAATGCCGGTGCACAGGCCGCCGATGGCGGGTTTGATATGGTTTGGAATTTGAAATGATCTAAAGAGGTTGGTAATGCCGTAAAACGATTTAACATAAAACACACCGGTACCGACCAGTACGATGGCCAGCACCAGGTAGGGGCCGAGCTCCAGGGGGTTTTGAAATTTGAAGTCCGGCGCCTCGAACAGCGACCCCCACCCAAACACCAAGCAGAATATACAATATGCGACCACCGATGACATGCCGGCGGGAATAATGACTTCGGATTCAAACTCGGGATCCCGGTAAAGCACCTCGGCCGCAAATAGCGCGCCGGCAAGTGGCGCCCGAAAGATACTGCCAACCCCGGCTCCGATTCCCGCAGCCATCATGATCCGGCGCTCCCGGTCCGACAGCTTGAGTTTGGTGGCCAGAAAGGAACCGAATCCGGCCCCAATCTGGGCAATGGGCCCTTCCCGCCCACCAGAGCCACCCGTAGTTAACGTAATGGCCGATGCAATGGTTTTAATCACCGGCACCCGGCTTCTCATGAATCCGCCTTTGCGGTGATAGGCATCTATTGCGGCGTCGGTGCCAGGCCCTTCGGCCTCAGGTGCGAAAGTATAGACCAGCCAGCCGCTGACAATCCCCCCTATCGCGGGCAGGAACAGTAGAATCCACCGGTTGAAAGGTGTGGCAAAGGGGGGGAACGGATTGTGTTCGCCCGCCGGTGCCGGTGGGCGATATCCAGCGAGCAGATCCATGAAAAAATGGACACCGAGTTGACAAAGGTAATGAAAAACGATGGAACCGAGCCCGGCAATGATACCGATCACCAGGAAATAGATGGCCCATTTACCGGCATGGGCAAAATTAAATCCTTGCTTTCGAGCCTCGGGCCCGGTGGTTCCCTTTTCCACGGCCTTTGCAGATTCCATCAGGTTTGGGTCGCCTCAAGACCGGCAATTCCTTCCAGAATCGTGTCGAACAGCTCCGGGATATCTGATTCTTCCAGACAGGAGAAAGCAACCCGCAGGTTTTGCTCGCCGATGGAGATCAGTCCCACGCCATATCGGTCCAGAAGGTGTTGCCGCAGTTGTTCTGCATTCACGGTTTTCAAGCGGATGCACATGAAATACCCGGAATTGAACGGGTACGGTTCAAAGGCATCCTTGTATTTGGGGTTCGCCAATACGGTTTTCAATTGTTTGGCCCGGGTACTTAAAATATCGTATTTTTCTTTCTGCTCGTTGGGAAAATTTGGATGCTGCATCGATTTGAGCACGATAGATTGCCCCAAGTGGGAGGCATTTGAAATGGACCCGCGAACCGCACCGGCGGTTTTTTTCTCGAGGGCTTCGTAAACCAGTACTGGGTTACTCTCAACAGGAATCCCGTAAGAAACAAACCCCACCCGAAGTCCCCAGACAAAATTTTCTTTGGTCGCCCCGTCCAGTTTAATCGCCAGGAGCCGTGGATCCTGTTGACATAATTTTGAAAAGAGAGACTCCTTGTGGGTCTCCTCCTCGTAAAACAACCCGAAATACGCATCATCGCAAACGGCCAGTACATTGCATCCCCCCTGTGCCGTTTCGGTCAGAATACGAACAATTTGTGTGGCCTCCGGTTTTGTTACCGTATATCCGCTGGGATTCTGGGGGAAGTTCAGCAAGACGATGATTTTCCGGTGAGCCTTGGCAGCCTGGGCGACCGCGTCTGCAAATGCAGTCAGGTTAAACCCGCCGGTATCGTTAAACAACGAATATTGCTCAATGACGGCGCCTTTGCGTACCGAAAAAATCATATTATAATTTCCCCACATCATATCCGGCAGCAGAATCACATCCCCCGGGTCCACCCACAGATCTGCAAATACGGAAACCGCATGGGTTATCCCACTGGCGACAACCGGCAAACTGATGTCGGCATCCGCCAGGGACGGATTTTTTTCTTTCATGGCCGTTTGCCAGGCTTTTCGCAATGCAGGGATGCCATAGGAGGGGGCGTAGGTCAGGGCCGATTCAGGTTCGATTCCCTGGATACAATCCATGACCGACGCAAAATGCATGGTCCGCCCCGATTCAGTGGCAATACCGGCCGTAGCATTGATTCGATGGGCTTTTTCTTTGGCTTCGGCGCTTTGGGTGAGAATCCCTTTAGGGAAATAAAGATTCTTCCCGATTTCGGATAGCATGTCGATCAGGTGGGAGTTGCCCGCTTCAATGATTTGGTTCAATTCCTGTGCCAATGGATTCATCGCGTCACCTTCCTCAATATTAAAACTTATAGAGTTTCACATTTCCGTATTTTAAATTTTTACCTGTGTGGAGATTTTTTTGTCAAGCGAAAAAGGTCCATCCAACTGCCTTGCTCTCACTCAACAAAAAAAACCCCGTCCGAAAATCGGGCGGGGTTCGCTTGTTTCGGGACATTGGAAATCATCGGCTTCCGCGTTTGGAGGCCTTCAATGGATTTATTTTATCTTTCTTAACATTGGATCCTGTGGTCACATGGGTGGCCAGATTGCAGTTACCGATCTTCCATTTCGTAGCTGGATCCGGGCACGATGTGCAAAACCATCCGGATGAAAACTCTTTACTGCGCGCGCATCCTTCGCATGCCTGCACCAATTCATGGCACACACCACCGTTGAAAGCACATCCTTTGGCGGCCATGAAAGCGCAAGCTTGTCCCTCTCGCACTGTTGTACATATCATTGGAATCACCTCCCTTGAGTTATTTT
>JAFDDL010000138.1 GCA_019310865.1 Deltaproteobacteria bacterium
GGGTCCGCTCACTTTCATTATGCTCATGATAGCTGATCAGCGATGCTCGAATATGATGGTGTGCCAATAATTTCCCTGCATAGCGGGTATCTTCCGCGGCAACCAGGTCCACCGCCCGTAGAATCGACAATGCACGAAGTGTGATATCATCCAGATGCCCGATGGGCCCGCCCATCACATAGAGGGTCCCGATGCCATTGGTGGTTCGGACATCATTTTCAGGCGATTTCAAAGGCATTTTTTATGATCTCGACCACCGGCAGATTGTTTTGAAACGTAATGGAAACCACGTCAAAACGCCCCTTTCGGTTGTTCTGGCGCGTGGTCTTCAGGTAATAGAGGGCAACTTGAGATATTTTTCTTTTCTTTCGATATGTTACAGCCCATTTGGGGTCACCGTAACGGTTAGACCGTCTGGTTTTGACCTCAATGAACGCAATGGTATCGTTGTCCAGTGCAATGATATCAATCTCGCCGAACTTTGTGCGAAAATTTCGGGTCAGTATTTTATAGCCATTTTGTTTTAAATATTTCACGGCAATGGTTTCACCGTGGCAACCGGTTTTAAGATGCGGGGCGTCCATTTGGCACATCCTTCACACCTTTGAAGCTTTTACGGTGGATGGGACAACACCCGAAGGCCTGAATGGCCTCCCGGTGTGCCTGGGTGGGGTAACCTTTGTGTCGAGCAAAATTGTATTGTGGGTACTGCTGATCAAATCGGCGCATGAGATCATCCCGGGTTTCCTTGGCGACAATGGAGGCTGCCGCCACGGATATACTTCGAGCGTCTCCTTTTATGATAGCTGCCTGGGGAAGATCAGCGTCGATCTTGAATATCCCGTCAACGAGCAAATAGTCCGGAACAATTGAAAGATTCTCGACGGCCTTGACCATGGCCAGAAGCGATGCCTGCAAAATGTTGATTCGATCAATTTCCTGCGCCCCGACGATGCCGACGCCGATATCATCCGCATGATTTCGAATCGCTTCAAAAAGAACGGCGCGCTTTTTTGCAGACAGTTTTTTCGAATCCGTTACACCGCTTACGGAAAAAGACGCCGGCAACACCACAGCCGCCGCCACCACCGGGCCGGCCAACGGACCGCGTCCGGCTTCGTCGATACCGGCAATGCGCGCAAAGCCTTTTTTGCGTGCCTGGCTTTCAAAAAACCAAAGATCCGGATCCATCATTACCTTTCTAGGTGAATCGGCGCTCTTTAATTCGAGCGGCCTTTCCCCTCAGTTTTCTCAGGTAGTATATTTTCGCACGCCGAACCCGACCGCGCGTCACCACCTCGATCCTGTCAATCGCAGGTGAGTGAAGCGGAAAAATACGCTCGACGCCAACACCGTAGGATACCTTGCGGACGGTAAAGGATGCACTGGAGAGGCTTCCGCGCTTGCTGATCACCACACCCTGGAACACCTGGATTCGCTCTTTTTCACCCTCTTTGATTTTTACATGAACTTTAACGGTATCCCCCGAACCAAAATTCGGCAGATCCATTCGCATCATCTCTCGTTGAAGTTGTGTAATCTTTTCCATATTCCTTCTCCCATTCTATGAAGTGGGTTTAAATTCCCTGGTCCCCCAACAACCTGTCCAAAACAATGGCAACAGCCGATCGAACCGACAGATGATTATATCCGGTACCGGTTGCAATGGGCGCCAATGTATAGTCTGCGGCCTGAATAAGTGGCTCGGCCAAGCCCCACGCCGTTCCAAAAACCAATAGAAACGGATCGTGTTCCGTCAGTAAATTGCGAAGCCGGCCAAAACCGATTCTCCCGGCACCTTGCCGGGCACTGGTGGCAACGGTGTTGGGCGCTTTTCCTTCGATCCGTGAAATGTCCGCTTCAACGGCCGCCAGCGTTGGGGCCACTTGGACCAACGCCAGCGCATCACGCCGCTTCGGGTGACGCATCCCACCGCTGCCGGATGTCCAATGGGAAATAATCTTTTGCACCAGTCCCTGTTGATCCGTCAGCGGGGTAACCACATAGTAACCGCGGCCGCCGTACGTTTTTACCGCTCTGGCAATATCATGCAAATCCAGGTTTGTCACCGCCGAAGCGATAATATCTCCCTGTTTATTGACCACCGGATGATGAACCAGGGCGACATAGACTTTGGGCTTCAATAAGGTCTGCAAGATCCCGTTGCCATTTTTTCAGTATCTCGACCTCGATCGGTTTCAGAGACCTGTTTTTCAAAAGATCGGGCCGTTTCAAAAATGTTCGAATCACGGCATTTTCCAAGCGCCAGGATTCGATATTCCGATGATTTCCGGACAATAAGACATCCGGAACCGATTCACCTTCGAAGCATCCCGGCCGCGTATAATGGGCGTGTTCCAGCAACCCGTCGGTAAAAGACTCTTTTTCGGCCGAATCGTGCCCGCCCAGTACGCCCGGTATGAGCCGAGTAATCGCTTCGATGATCATCATGGCCGGCAATTCACCACCCGTGAGTACGACATCACCGATGGAAACTTCATAATCAATCTGGTTTTGACAGATCCGCTCATCAACGCCCTCATAGCGGCCGCAAACCAGAACCATACTCTCAAATCCGGCCATTTGCTCGGCCAGAACCTGGTCAAAAGGCCGTCCCTGGGGCGACAGCAACACCGTTCCGGCCCCGGGCAGTCGGTCCTGAATCGATCGGATCGCGCCGGCCAAGGGTTCGGGCTTCATCACCATTCCACACCCGCCACCATATGGCCTGTCGTCCGTCATACTATGGCGATCCAAGGCGAAATCACGCAAGTTCACAGCCTCGGCTGATATCTGTCCCTGCTCAATGGCGCGCCGGATGATGCCGTAATTTAAAAAGCTGCGAAACATCTCCGGGAAAATGGTTAATACAACAAAATTCATTTCCTTACCGGCGACCCGAATACCCAAAATGGTTTGCTAAGTATCATCCCGGCCCAAGCCTTTTGGAAGGCAAACCTGCATTTTCCCATTATCGAGGTCTATGGCGTCAACCACCGATGATAAAGCCGGAATGAGCACTTCATAGTCGCTTCCCCGATCCGGGTCTGTTACCACATACACATCATTGCTGCCGGTAGGCATGATTGACGTGAGGATGCCCAGATATCTTTCATCTTCGTATACAGCCAGCCCCATCAACTCGAACCAGTAATAGGTGCCCTCATCCAGCTTCTTAAGGGCTGATTTGGGCAAATGGATAGTCGATCCGATCAGACGTTCCGCGGCTTCCCGATCGGATACACCCGAAAATGAAATCAGCAAACCGCTTTTATGCGGCTTTGTCCATCGAATCCGGTATGTCTGCTCACTACCGCCCTGCTCAAAAAGAAGCAACGGTCCATCGACCTCAAAAACAATGATCGAATCGGCATAAGAGATGACCTTTACCACGCCGCGAATTCCATGGGCGCCGGTTATCTTGCCGATGAGAACCCCGTCCGGCGTGTCCGGATTATTCAATAATCTCAAGAACCGTCCGTTTTTTTACCTTTGCCGAGGCCGCATTTAAAATGGTTCGCATGGCCCGTGCCGTTCGGCCCTGTTTGCCGATCACCTTCCCGAGGTCTTCTTTTGCAACTTTTAACTCCAACACAGAGGTCTGATTTCCTTCGACTTCCTCGACTGAAACCTGCTCGGGGTTGTCCACTAGAGCTTGAGCGATGTCTTTGATCAGTTCTTTCATAGCGCAGCCTCCTTGGTTGGTGTTTGCGTATCGAGTTCCACTACGGCGATAAAACCTATATAGTGCCCATCCACAAATGGATGGGCATTATCAAGCCGGTTGAGCCTCTTGGCTCTTTCGCTTAATTAGACTCTTGACCGTATCGGATGGGATCGCACCTTGTCCCATCCAGTAGTCGATCCGGTCTTTTTTCAAAGTAACTTCAACCGGGTCTGGACGCGGGTTGTAGGTGCCAACAATTTCCAGGAACTTGCCATCACGCGGAGCTTCTCCGTCCGCCACCACAATTCGGTAAAATGGCCTTTTCTTGGCACCGTGCCGTGCAAGTCTGATTTTCACTGACATACTGTTTCTCCTTCAAAAGGGCAACATACCGCGGGCCATTCCGCGCATGCCGCCTTTGTTTAATTTCTTCATCATCTTCAGGGCTTGTGTATAATTTTTCAGCAACCGATTCACCTCCTGGATGGTGGTGCCGCTGCCTTTGGCAATTCGCTTTCGCCGGCTTCCGTTGATAATACCGTGCTGACGCCGCTCTTTGGGTGTCATCGAATTAATGATCGCCTCAATCCGGACGAATTCTTTTTCGTCCACATCCAAGTTTTTCAGTTGCTTGTTGTTGCTAAATCCGGGAATCATTTTCAGCAGATCGCCAATCGATCCCATTTTCCGAATCTGAACCATTTGATCCCGAAAATCTTCAAGTGTAAAGCGGTTTTTTCTCAGCTTCTTTTCCAGCTCGACCGCTTTTTTCTCATCAATGACGTCCTGGGCCTTTTCAATCATGGTCAGCACATCACCCATCCCGAGGATGCGCGATGCCATTCGATCCGGATGAAAGGCCTCAAGTTCGCTCAATTTTTCACCCACGCCGACAAACTTGATCGGTTTGTGGGTAATCGCCTTGATGGAAAGCGCCGCTCCACCCCTGGCATCGCCATCCATTTTGGTCAGAATCACACCGCCGATATCGAGCGTGTTGTTAAATGCCCGGGCAATGTTCACCGCGTCCTGCCCCGTCATGGCATCGGCCACCAGGAGGATATCGGACGGTTTGGCAACATCGCGCATTCTCACCAACTCCGCCATCAACTCATCATCAATGTGAAGCCGGCCGGCGGTATCAAGCAGCAACGTATCACAGCCGGCCTGCTGCGCGGCCGTTCGAGCGTTTTTGCTGATGTCCACCGGATCCATATCGACCGACGACTGGAAAACCGGCACACCCAGCTGGTCACCGAGCTTTTTAAGTTGGTCGATGGCCGCGGGGCGGTATACATCCGCCGGCACCAGATACGGCTTGCGTCCATTTTTTCGAAGATGGACCGCTAATTTGCCGGCTGTGGTCGTTTTACCGGATCCCTGGAGCCCCACCAGCATTACAGACACCGGGCTAGTCCCGGATACATTGAGCGCCTCATGTTGCGCTCCCATCAAATCGGTCAACGCCTCATTGACAATTTTAACGACCTGCTGGCCGGGCGTGAGGCTTGCCATGACCTCTTTCCCCAAAGCCCGGACCTTGATATCGGCGATCAGCTTTTTGGCCACCTTGTAGTGGACATCCGCCTCGAGAAGCGCCATGCGAACCTCCCGAAGGCCGTCCTGGACGTTTTTTTCCGTCAGCTTTCCGTGGCCTTTAAGCTGTTTAAATACCGCATTGAGTTTGTCGCTTAAATTCTCGAACATATTTACCGACGCCCATGGATGGTACGCATTAAAACCTTGAAAATAGGATTAAAATGGTGCTATGTCAAGCAAAATCAATTGTCGAATCAGGGTAACCGTATGGCTTCAGAACCGATACAAAAACAAGATATCAAAGATCTTTCCAAAGATCAGCTTATTAAATGGCTTGGCAGCCACGACATCGAACCCTATCGCGCGGTTCAGATATTCAAATGGATATATGCCGGCCTGGTGGATACCTTCGATGCCATGACCAACCTCAAAAAGGACATCCGCACCCTGCTGGCAGCCCATTTTTCCATTGGACGCCTCAAAACGGTAACCATGGAGACGTCCCGGGACGGATGCCAAAAATTCCTGTTCGAACTGTCCGACGGCCACAGCATTGAATCGGTTCTGATACCGGAGCGGACCCACGACACACTGTGCATCTCAAGTCAGGTCGGCTGCGCCCAGGGGTGCTGCTTTTGTCTCACGGCGAAAATCGGCTTCATCAGAAATCTGTCAGCTGGTGAAATCCTCTCACAAGTCCGTGATATCCGCCGTCATGTCGGCAAAGACGCCAAATTGACCAATATCGTTTTCATGGGCATGGGCGAGCCCCTGGCCAATTACCCGGCCGTTCGAACCGCCTTATCGATTCTAACGGATAAAGAATTCGGGTTGGGCCTATCGCCTCGCAAAATAACCGTTTCCACTGCCGGCCTGATTTCGAAACTGGCGCAATTGGGCAACGACACCGATATTCAATTGGCCGTTTCCCTCAATGCCACCGATGATGAAACCCGCAGCCGGCTCATGCCGATTAACCGGAAATACCCCATTGAAAAACTGCTCGCCGCCTGCTGGCAATATCCTTTGGCACCGAGGCGAAAAATCACCTTTGAGTACATCCTGATCAAAGGCGTCAACGATTCACCCGAAGATGCACATCAACTGGCTCGAATACTCAAGGCCGGAAAGGCCAAGGTCAACCTCATTCCACTCAATCCACATTCGGGATGTGACCTTGAGCGACCGGATGATGCGGTGGTGACCGCATTTCAGGAGATTCTTCACAGTCACCAGTATACCACCAGCATCCGCAAAAGCAAAGGTACGGATATTTCAGCCGCTTGCGGCCAGCTTCATGCCAGACCCTTAGAGTAATAGCTTTTGTACATCCCCGGGCGAAATGCCCAGAACCTGGATGGTCTCCTTGCCGTATCTGCCCGAGACCCTGACATCGTTTGGCGTCATGTTGGCGGCCTTGCTGTATCCCACACACAGACCGGCGGCAAACCGGATCACCGATACATCCACATCACCGGTAACCAAAACCAGGGGCCCCGGTTGACGGCAAAGCCGAATGAGTGTATCCGATTCAGAATCAAAATATTTTCCCAGATACTTGTTATCTTTCCGGGTTCGCCCCACAATTACCCGTGAACCTGCGGGCAGCCGAAAATGACGGCCATATTTGAGAAGGTTCAATGTCCGTTCGGTAACCGGCTCCTGGTTGGCAAACAGGTCCTTAAGGCGCGTCGAAAATCCCTTGTCAGTCAGCAGACACCCGCCTGCCGGTGCCGGATAGTCCGTGATTCCGTATTTTTCAGCCAGGTCCATCTGGCGCTTTCTGGACCGGCCGGTAATATCCAGCAGGGCGTTTCGGTCCACCAGCCCCATCATTTCCGGTGTGGTTTCCGGAAGGCATTTGGCACTTAAAGGCCGCAGGATGTATCCGGCGTACCCTGACTGCTTTTCAACGTATCGAAGCGATGGCCGGGTCTGGCTCATGGGTCGTTGTCCCAACACTTCCCCACTGAATAGAAAATCATACCCGTCTTTTTTCATCAAATCTCCGGCAATGCGAAACATCAGCGCATGGCAGTCCATGCAGGGATTCATATATTTTCCATAACCGCAAGGCGGGTTTTGCAACATCTTGATATAGGTTGGGGTGATATTCTTGACGATCAGTGGCAGATCCAGCATTTTGGCGGCCTGCTCGGCTTTATCCGCAGAAAAAAACGGTGTCTCGAATGAAATCAAGGTCACGTCGAGTCCCTGCGCTTTTAAAACCGCAGCCGCCAGCCGACTATCCAGACCGCCGGAGCACAACCCCAGGGCATTTGCATTTTTCTTTTGATCGCTCATGGTCAATATCAGCCTGTGTTATTATCACAAAAATTATACATGGGCTTTGGCCAAATGTAAATTTTCTGCCTATGTAAATAAAAGTTCTGAGTGCTCAGTGCTAAAGTGCTCAGTGAATGCAGACATCTCTTATCTGAGAAAAGACGGTAGTGCAAAACCCCAACGGGCACCCTTTAAAATCGATAGAATACCGCTACTTAGCACTCAGCACTCAGCACTACGCACTTATGCTATTGTCCGTTGATCGCTTATCTCGCCCGAGGCGCTCAGGCCAAATAACAAAGCCCGACTGCTTTTAAAGGCAGTCGGGCTTTTATAAAAAGTTTTTCGGCAGTGTCCTACTCTCCCACCCGGTCTCCCGGGCAGTACCATCGGCGCAAAGGAGCTTAACTTCCGTGTTCGGGATGGGAACGGGTGTGGCCTCCTTGCGATAACCACCGAAAAAGTGGTTGTCTGTCGAGCCGGTTTGAAAATGGCTCGCCTCAATTTGGATCTCGTACAATCTTTTGCATGGGCCTTATGTCAATTATTTTGTGGCTAAGCCGCACGGCCGATTAGTACCCGTAAGCTAAATATGTTGCCATACTTACACATCGGGCCTATCTACCTTGTCGTCTTCAAGGGGCCTTTAGCCGGTATGTCTCCATACCGGGGGATATCTTATCTTGGGGGTGGCTTCCCGCTTAGATGCTTTCAGCGGTTATCCATTCCGAACATAGCTACCCAGCGATGCCGCTGGCGCGACAACTGGAACACTAGTGGTTCGTCCATCCCGGTCCTCTCGTACTAGGGACAGATCCCCTCAAATATCCTACGCCCACGAAAGATAGGGACCAAACTGTCTCACGACGTTTTAAACCCAGCTCACGTACCACTTTAATCGGCGAACAGCCGAACCCTTGGGACCTGCTCCAGCCCCAGGATGTGATGAGCCGACA
>JAFDDL010000139.1 GCA_019310865.1 Deltaproteobacteria bacterium
GTCAGCCCTATAAAATCCATACCACCAGGAGGCACACATCCCGCCACCCTTTCCAACGCCCGGCATGTCATAAAACCCGATACATTGATACGGGCAGCCGTATGGCCCTGTCAGTCCGGTCCGGTATTTGGAAACCAGTTCGTCCGCAGCTTCCCCGCCGCACAGCGGTTCCCGGCAGAAAGGCTGACTGGCGCCGGTGAGCCACTTGCCGTCCTGGTGACAACTCTTCACGACCTTCCGTAATTCTTCCGGCCGGGCGATTTTGACCACCTTGGTTCCTTTGGCTGAAATGGCCTTGAGGTTCTTGGACCCCATCACCGCGCCAAAGCCGCCCTGGCCGGCCGAACTGGTGGTCTCGTTGGCCACAATGGCCGTAGGACTCAGGTTTTCCCCGGCCGGGCCGATGGCAAGAACGCTGGCCCGGGGAGCCCTGCTCATCAATGTCTCCTGGACCTCGAACAGATCAAGGCCCCACAGGTCGGCCGCATCCCTGATCTCAACCGCATCGTTCCGGATGTCGAGATAGACCGGCTTGTCGGCTTTTCCCGTAATGACGATGGCATCATACCCGGCATACTTCATGGCAGCAGGGAATGATCCACCGAATCCCGAATAGGTGAACTGGGGCTTGGGGTAGTTCTGGGCGCCGATGCCGCAGATCTCTCCCCGGTTGAAGGGCCCGGGAATACCGGTCATGGGACCCACAGCCACCATGACAGGATTTTTCGGATCAAACGCCTCTTTGCCGGGGCAGCCCATATCCCAGTAGATCTTGCTGCACAGCCCCACCCCGCCGATAAACTTTTCCGGTGCGTAGTTCTGGGTCGGCACTTTCCGGATCTCTTTATCTGTCAGGTTAACCAGTAAAACCGTACCGGCCCACCCGTATGTATCTGTCTGTATCATTTCCGGTCCTCCTTCTTCAATGAAACGAGTTTCAAGGCCTTTGTGGGACAATATTCAACGCATACCGGCCCTTCGGCACGATCCCGGCAAAGATCGCACTTCATGGATTTCTTTTTCTCAGGGTTGAACCGGACTTCAGGGGGATCAAAGGGACAGGCCTTGTTGCACTTCCTGCACCCCACGCATTCTTCCTCGTCGATATATCGGACACGGCTATCAGGATCGATCTTCTGGGCCTTGTTCTGGAACGGACAGGCCACATAACAGCTGGGCGCCAGGCACTGCCGGCATACATCAAAGGTGTGCTCGGCATTGAACGCATCCCTGCCGACCCGGCACCTTGCCGGGGCTGGTCCGCCCACGCCCTCCCGAAACAGGGCGCACATGAGCTCGCAGCTTCCGCAGCCGGTGCATAATTCAGGATCAAAGCAAAGAGCTGCCTGTGCCTTTTTAAATTTAACCGATTGTTTTTGTTGCGCAGTCATATCACGCGCCCCCTTTTTTCATCTTTTTCAGGGCAAGGCCCTTGAGGATTTCAATGTACATGCGGCAGGCTCCCATACCGCCCACGCCGTTCACGTCATAGGCCGGACCAATGCAGCAGGTATCGATTCCGGCGACATTTGTCTGTGTGGATATCATTTTCATGGCCTGCATCATCTCCTGAAATGAAATACCGTATGGATCCGGATACTTCTGAGCCGGGAATGTCATGGAATCCATGGAGGCCACATCCACGGTGATATAGGTTCGTTCCGTCCCCCTGCCGGTGACCTCGATCGCCTGCCCGATCACCTCGGCCATCCCCTGATTGAGGACATCCTCGTGGGTAAAGATGGTCAGCCCCAGTTCCTTGGCGATCTTCAGCATGCCGGGGGAATTGTAATTCCCGCCACCGATACCGATCAGGCAGATATTTTTCGGATCCACGTCGCATGATTCCAGGATTCGATACATGGCATTCCCGGCGTTGAGGCGGGTGAACGTATTGTATGGCCGCGGGGATTTGCCGCCATAATCAATGT
This sequence comes from Deltaproteobacteria bacterium, assembly GCA_019310865.1. Next base: position 1,932 of record JAFDDL010000139.1, read on the forward strand.
CGTAATGCTTATCGAACCAGATGATCCCGGTTTTTCCCTCGGTATTGTCGGATATTGCACGAACCACGGGATAGGGGATCGAGTGATCACCGCCGAAAACCAGGGGCACCGCACCGGCTTTCACGATATCCCCCACTTTCGAGATGGCCCGCCTTCCGGCCTCTTCCGTGTCCACGATGGTATCGAGAGCAACATTTCCATAGTCCATAATCTCGATATGTTCCACCAGCCTGAATTTCGACCCGATTTCAGGGTAATGTCCCCCCGTGCCGGGTAGGTTGTATTCCTTGGAGCATTTTCGAATATAGTCCGGTGAGTCCCAGGTCCCTGATCGACCTTGCAGCTTATCAGGCTTGACCTCACGGGGACCGCAGCTCACAAAACTCTGTCCGTCTTCGGATTGAAACGGGCCCTCTAAGGGGATTCCGACAAATACAGCGTCGGCTCCAGTCAGGTCCTCTGTCTCCCAGGCAATGGGGGCCTGCATCATGCTCGGAACATCGTCATGAATCCGAAGCTCCATTAAACTGAGCACCGGGTCGTGCATATGAAAATCTTCTGAACTAGCAATTTCTAACCATTTTTTCTTCATGTCTTCGTTTAACATCCTGCACCTCATTTATGTTATTGATAGTAATGATATTATTCCTGCACCAGCAGTCTGGCCGGATTTTCAACCGTCAGCTGGTAGTCGTGGCCAAAACAATCATGCGCAACGTTGAATCCCCGGTCGAGGACTTCCCTGTCGAAGTCGAGATTCATGCCTCTTGAGTCCGGATTCTGGGCCAGTTCCATGATGTCCATGCAGCTCAAGGAGTTTGCATGTGGCCCATGATGGTGCGCGCCGGAGGCCTTGAAATCAGCCATTTCAGCCGTCATCACCTCCTCGTCGTGCATACTGCAGGCGTCCCAGGATATCAGAAAATTCTGCCGGTGAAAGCCGATATTCTCCAGATTGACCTCGTCGTCTGCTTTCACCGGCAGCTCACTCTCCGGGGGCCGGTATTGATTTTGATTCCCATCAGCGTCCCTGAAAACACCCCTCGAGGCTGACCTTGAGAACCCGCAGGAGCTCGTCTATGTCAGCATCCGTGTGTGCCGTTGAGATAAAGGCGATATGCGAATGCTCCGGAACGAAAATGCCTTCCAGTCGAATCCGGAGATTAAACTCCTCCTCAGCCATCTTGTCGATATTCACCCGGTCTCTGGGCTTTTTGACGGGTTTCTCAGTCATATGCACCTGCCACATGGAGCCCACGCCGCTCATGTTGGCCGGGATTCCCTTTTCCCGGGCAAAATCGTTGAACCGGGTGCGAAGCCCGTCGCCCTTGGCGGCCAGATCCTGATACACGGCCGGGTTGTTTTCCATCAGATGATCCATCATGGCGATGGAATTGTTCAGCGTTACCGCGTTACCGCTGAAAGTACCGGTAAGCATAATGGGCGGATCGAGGTGCAGTACCTTTTCGAAAACCTCTTTCCGGGTCGCCACCGCCCCCACGGGAGACCCGCCCCCCATGCACTTCCCGAACAGTCCGATATCCGGCGTAACCCCGAACAGCTCCTGACCGCCCCCCAGGGCCAATCGGAAGCCGTTAATAATTTCGTCGAATAAAAGCAGGACGCCGCATCTTTTGGTGACTTCCTTCAGTTTTCTCAGGTACGCCGGTTCAAAGTGGAGACACGCCGGCCCCGTGGCCGGCTCCAGCATTACCACTGCCAGATCGTCCGCATTTTCCTCTATTATCCTAAAAGCCTCCTCATGCCCAAACGGCAGGAGCACCATAGCTTCTTCGGCAGCCCGGGCCATGCCCGCTTGCATCGGCACGAGATTTGGACGTTCCACCGGCCCCATTAACTCCTTATTAATAGCAAAGCTCCAATTTGAATATTCATTGGATCCGTGAAAACAGCCTTCAAATTTTGCCACCTTGTTCTTTCCGGTATAAGCGCGCGCCAGGGCCACGGCTTTATGAACCGCTTCGTTGCCGGTGTTGCACAGCATCACCTGCTCGGCACAGGGAACGCACTTCACGAACTTTTCGGCGAATTCAAGCTCAGCCGGTGTCGGCATCCCGTAATGGAGCGGACTAGCTTCCAGATGATTCTGTATGGCCCTGACATTCAGGGCCGGACGATGGCCGAGCAAAAGCACCCCGAAACACATGCAGAAATCAAGATATTCATTCCCGTCTATGTCCCTCACCCTCACGCCGTCTGCGCTTTCCGCGTAAAACGGCCATGGGTCAAACCCGCGAACCGAGCTGATTTCGCCATTGGGAAGAACTTCTTTCGCTTTATCCGAAAGCGCACCTGATTTCGGCGTGCGTCGCCGGATTTTTTCTTTTAGATCCTCGATTACTTGTTGTCTGGACATCCTGCCTCCTTTGTTAATTAGTGATCAGTTCTTCTTAAATTCTTAAACTGACAGCATAAAGCATGCCATAATTTATTTATTATATTTTCAGATGGTTGGGAAAAACGGGGGGGGGTGACATAACGAAATATAATGTTTTCTTGCTATTTGTCGTGAATGCCTGATATAAACACGAAATGTCGTGACCGGTTCATCGGATTGACCTCTTTTCGCGTTGCACTGATAAACCGAAAGGCAGCAGGGAATTCAAATTTAAAGGAGAGCGTGGATGCAAATCGATGAGAATGAATATTTCAGGAATGCGACAATGAAGATCTTCGGCAATCTTAACGTTGAAGAAGCCATGCTGGATTGCATCCGGTATCTTCGAGAGTTCATTCCTGCCGACAGAATGTTTCTCCATCTACTTAATTATACCAGGCGAACCGTGTCAGTCATTGTGGCTGTTTCGCATGAGAAAATATTGCCTCCGGAAACTATTACTTATCTTCCCAACGACCTGATTGAGTCCATATTAGCCAAAAATGAAGCAGATAAAGAAACCGGTGTTTACTGTATATACGATAATAATATGGATCTGGCCGAGGAATTTCGCAAAAATAAATTATTATGGGACAATGGATGTGATAATTCTTTGCTACAGATGAGCCTCTGGATGAACGACGAAGAAGATGCCGTGGTGAATATTCATGCCGACGGTTTGGACCGGTATAACGAACATCATGTACACCTGCTTAAGTTACTTCGCGAACCGTTAAAAAAGGCAATGCAAAATATCCTCAAGTATCAAAAAATCAAAAAAAGTGAAGCGGAGCTGCTGGATAAAAACCGCTATCTGAACGAGGAGCTGCTTGCTTATACGCCGACCGAGATTGTGGGCAAAGATCTCGGACTAAAAGAAATCATGAAGCAGGTTCACCAGGTCGCCCTTATAGACAGCCCGGTACTGCTGTTAGGTGAAACCGGCGTCGGCAAAGAAGTTATTTCGAATGCCATCCACTATTTATCCCTGAGAAATAACGGCCCCTTTATCAAGGTCAATTCCGGCGCCATACCTGAAAATCTGATGGACAGTGAGTTGTTCGGTCACGAGAAGGGGGCCTTTACCGGTTCCCTTGCCATTAGAATCGGACGATTTGAACGGGCCCATAAAGGGACGATATTTCTGGATGAGATTGGAGAACTGACACCCCCGGCCCAGATTCGATTACTCCGTGTCCTGGAGCATAAAGTGATTGAACGTGTCGGCGGCTCAAAATTCATACCGGTAGATGTCAGAATAATCAGTGCGACCCATCGGAACCTGCAAGAGATGGTGAGATCAGGACAATTCAGAGAGGACTTGCTCTACCGGCTTAATGTATTTCCCATCACGATCCCCCCCTTGCGGCAAAGAAAAGAGGATATCCTGGCGCTGACTCAACATTTTATACAAAAAAAGTCAATTGAACTGCGCATGGATAATAAACCTTTGTTGCATCCCGAAAGCATTGACCGCTTAAAATCATATCACTGGCCGGGGAACGTCCGTGAATTGGAAAACACTGTTGAACGGGCCCTGATTCAAAGCAGGGTAAGTGGAGGAACCAACCTTTTAGACTTCAACGACCTTATTTCATCCGGTCAGGATTATGAAGAAGCACCTGTTTTGAAACAGGGCGAAGATCTACTTTCTTTGGATGAAGTTATCATTTCCCATGTCAGGCGGGCCTTGCTGCTGACAAAAGGCCGAATTTACGGACCGGGTGGTGCTGCCGATCGTCTTAAGATTCATCCCAATACACTGCGCAGCCGCATGAAAAAGTTAGACATACCTTTCGATTTCGGAAAAGAAAAATAAGCCCTTGGTTCCCAAAAAAGAATCTCCCCCTATCACAAAGGACCCTCTATCCGAATCGGGAGTCAATTCCTAGAAAAGCGAAATTCAATTGCCGGCACATTAGAAAAAGCTACCCTGATTGTCTCGCAAACCGAACCGGATGGCAGTATAATCCTTTATACAAAAAAGTAAACAACACAGCCGAACTGATTTCTATTCGCAAAGAAATCCACTGGTTTTCTTGGCCCTTTTTATAGACTTTTTGGTAATTATTTATTGCCGCAACCCTAAAGCCGCGATTTGGGCCTTACCATGTAAAGGCGTTTGCATATTCTCCCCCAAATCTTTACAGTATTGCCATCAGGCGGTCATAACCGGCAAGGTATTCCCCGGGGCCTTTTTTTACACAAACGCCTGGTTCATTCACCACCTGAATGATGGGGAAGTCATTGCCGTGGGCCTCTCGAAACCTTCGCATGGGCGGATGGATTTTTTTTGCACCTGTTTTGGCTTCCACGGCCAGGATCGGTTTTTCATTATGAACCAGAACGAAATCAACTTCCTTTTTGTCATATGTCCGAAAAAAATGCAGTCCGACTTCCGGTCTGCCCCGATCGTTTAATGATACGACAAACCGGTGGAGGGCAGTGGCAATCATATTTTCAAAGCGGCTGCCCTCATTGCCGGCATAAGTCCAATCAAGAAAATACCATTTCGGTTCTTTTCGCATCGACCGCTGTATCTTGCCGGAAAAGGGACGAAGCGGCCACAGGAGGTAAAGCCGCTTTAAGGCCTGGAGCCACGTTTTGACGGTTGTATGATTGGCCTCCAAGTCGCCGGCGAGACTTCTCAGGGAAAGCGGCGCGCCGATACGGCGCGGTAACAGTTCAACCAGGTTCGAAACACGATCGAGTTCCCGGATGGCCGACAGGTCCCGGAGGTCTTCTCTAACCAGAAGCGTAATATAATCCCTGTGCCATTTTCGGGAGCGCTGCATGGAGCCGGAAATCAGGGGCGCAGGAAAAGGGCCGAATGTGTAATATGCTTCTGCGAGATCGGGACTGATTCGGGGCGCGTCCAGAAGCTTTTTTTCAAATACACCTGGAATATTCTCCCAGTCCCGATCCTCATACAGCCACGGAAAGGGGCGGGTGTTTGATAATTGCACCCATTCCCGGAGAGAAAAAGGGAAAAGATTGGCCAGGGTATACCTGCCTACAAGGGAATCACCGCTTCTTCTGAACAGATCAAGCCGCGCACTTCCGGTCACGATGATTTGAAATTCATGGCCGTATTCGTCAAAAAGTCCTTTCAGGATATTTTTCCAGCGGGTGAGCTTATGAATTTCATCGATCACCACGTATGGTCTTGGCGGTAGGCGGGAAGCCTCTTTGGCGATAAAATCGGGATCCTGCCGATACCGGCGCCTGATTTTTTCAATGTCCCAGTTGAAATAAAGTGATGAGCATTGTTTTGAGTGCAGAAAATGTCGGGCCAGGGATGTTTTTCCACACTGCCGCGGCCCGGCGATAAACAGCATGCTCTCCCCGAGCCACGCGTCTGAGAAAGCGAATTCGGCAACCTCTCTATTTATGAATTTGGATATCATACCAGCCAAATTACGCAAATAATGGATGGGTGTCAAGCCAAATTAATCGCCTTGAGCATACATCTGATTTGCGCCCAAATTTTGGGTAAGTTCAAACGCCTCTCCCCGCCACCAAATAAACAGCACCGGAGGATGATATAAATAATATCATTTTTTATTGACAAACATGATATAAAATATTATTAACGGTGCGAATGACCAACCTCTTTAACATTGAAACAGCTCGTCTGATCCGAAACAGCCTGGCTTAATCAATGGGTGCAAGATGAATAGAAGGTTTCTACAATGAGCAAAGTTAAGCTAATAAACCCACGATGCGAATATATGCAAAATCCCATCGGTATCGATATCAAGAAACCGAGATTGAGCTGGGAAATCGAATCCGATACAAATGGAACCCTGCAGACGGCCTACCAGGTGGTGGTGGCTGAGTCTCAAAAAAACCTCGCAGACAAGCAACATCTCGTCTGGGATACCGGAAAGGTATTATCGAACCAATCCATCCATTGCGAATATAAAGGCCCTGCGCTTGAATCCAAAAAAAGATATAACTGGGCCGTCCGGATCTGGGATGAAAACGACCACGTAAGCGATTTTTGCCCGAGTGCCTTCTGGGAAATGGGGCTGCTGCTTCCCCGCGATTGGGAAGCTCACTGGATAACCCCGGATTTGCCAAGGGCTAAAAAATGCAAATTTGACCGGGGGATG
>JAFDDL010000140.1 GCA_019310865.1 Deltaproteobacteria bacterium
CAATGCGTCTTGACTTGAAAGACAAAAGATGTAATCTCTGCCCATGCAAAAGCAATCGGTCAAAAAACGTCCCGCATCAACTGTTGCAAAATCGATGCAGAACCGAAGACCGGCGCGGTGGCGGCAGGTGTCGATTACGGTTTTAATCAGCCTGTGGATGTTCATTCTCGGCGTACTGGTGGGTCGCGGCACCTCGCCGGTTAAATTTGATATGGAATCGATCCAGGAACAGATGAGCCGATTGAAAACGGACGCCGTCCAAGAGACAAAAAGACGCTATAAAATCAAGTTTAAAGAGATGGATCAACGCGGAGAGCTCGACTTTCCGGAAGATCTGAAAAAACCGTCCACCGATCTTCAGGCCCCGTCGGATCGACTGCTTGTGGAAAAACTCAATGGATCCAGATCGTCGGTTGAGCCCAACGCGGCAAGTTCCGTGACGAACCGGGCGACCCAACCGAATGTCCCCCGTAAAACCCAGGCGGCGATATTTAAAAAAAATGGCCGCCAACCGGCGTTGCTGACCATTCAAGTGGCGGCCACCCAAAACGCCGATTATGCGAACCAGGTTGTTTCACGGCTTGTTCGTAAAGGATTTCAAGCCTATCGGACGTCAGGCCAAAGCCGGGCGTCCGGTACCTGGTACCGCATTCGGGTGGGCCGCTTCTCCAATCGCGCCGAAGCACACGCCATCATGGAAAAACTCAAGGCGGAACGGTTTTCACCCATCGTGATAAAACGCTAAATAACGCAGGAGCCATCATGACCATTTCTAAAAAGGATGTTACATACGTTGCGAATCTTGCCCACCTGACCCTGGAAGAATCGGACCTGGACACCTTTGCCCAACAGATCGGCACGATCCTCGAATATGTAAATACCCTGAACCAGGTGGACACCACGGGCGTGGCGGCCACCTCCCATGCCATTTTTTTAAATAATGCCTTTCGGGAAGATGATCCGAAACCCCACCTGGGGCAGGACAAATCGCTTGCAAACGCCCCGGAAGATGAAAACGGACATTTTATCGTACCGAAGATAATCGGATAACAGGAAACCGGTGACATATGAACTTACCTGAACTGACCATTGAAAACGCAAGCGATCTGCTACGGAAAAAAGAAGTATCCGCTACGGAACTGACAACCGCTGTCTACGATCGGATCAACCGTTTAGAATCACGTGTCGGTGCATTTATCACCCTTTGCCGTAATGAGGCGATCACCCAGGCGAAGCAGGCGGATAAATTGATCGCCTCCGGTGAAGGGTCTTACCTGACCGGCATCCCGTTGGCCATCAAGGACATTATCTGCACCCAGGACATACCGACCACCTGCGGCTCAAAGATTCTGGAGAATTTCATCCCCCAGTATAACGCCACCGTGATGAACAAACTCACCGCCGCCGGCGCCGTCATGCTGGGAAAGACCAATCTGGATGAATTTGCCCTGGGATCCTCCACGGAAAACTCCGCCCTGAAAAAAACCCGGAATCCCTGGGACCTGTCCTGCATTCCCGGCGGATCGAGCGGGGGCTCTGCCTCGGCAGTGGCGGCGGACATGTGCCTGGGCGCCCTGGGCTCGGATACCGGCGGCTCCATTCGCCAACCCGCCTCACATTGCGGTGTGGTCGGTCTGAAACCAACCTACGGTCGCGTATCGCGATATGGACTCGTGGCCTTTGCCTCCTCGCTGGACCAAATCGGCCCCCTGACCAAAACCGTCAAAGACTGCGCAATCTTGATGAACACCATTGCCGGGTACGATGCCGGCGATTCTACCTCGGTGCCCCGGGACGTACCGGACTACACGGCAAGCTGTATTGCGAATATTGACGGCATCAAGGTGGGCATTCCAAAGGAATACTACGTCGAAGAAGGCCTCGATCCGGATGTTTCCCAAGCTGTCAACGCGGCCATTAAAACCATTGAGGACCTCGGCGGCCAATGCATCGAGGTCTCGCTGCCCCACACCGCCTATGCTGTGGCGGTCTACTATGTGATTGCGCCCTGTGAAGCCAGCTCCAACCTGGCGCGCTATGACGGTGTAAAATATGGTCTGCGCGATGCGACGGCCGACTCACTCTCGGATATGTATCAGAAAACCCGCTCAAAAGGATTTGGACCGGAAGTACAAAGGCGCATCATTCTTGGCACCTATGCACTGTCGGCCGGCTATTATGATGCCTATTACGGAAAGGCCTCCCAGGTTCGAACTCTTATTATGCAGGACTTTAAAAATGCGTTTAAAGTCTGCGACGTGATTTTGTCACCCGTCGCCCCGACGCCGGCATTCCGGCTGGGGGAAAAAATCGATGATCCGCTGAAAATGTATCTGGAAGATATATTTACAATCTCGGCGAATCTGGCCGGCATTCCGGGCATATCGGTTCCCTGTGGCTTTTCCACCGGCAATCTGCCCATCGGTCTGCAACTGATGGGAAACCATTTCAGTGAAGAAACCCTGCTAAAGGTGGCCTATGCCTTTGAGCAGGCAACCGATTTTCACAAACAGCGACCCGATCCATCGGTGTAATCCGATGCACCGGCTCCGATGAATCCGTGCATGGAGGCAAACGATCATGAGCATTCAACCAACCGGTGAAGCGTTGCGGCGGGCGGTCAAATACCTGTCGGAAAAAAGGCTGGAAGACCCCCAGGTAAATATGGTGCGCCTCATTGATGAAGCCTGTCTGAAATTTGACCTGACACCCAAGGAAGGCGACTATCTCATCAAGTTCTATAAAGAAGAAGAATAGCCGTGGCTGAAATCAAAATCCTTCCGGAAATCCTGTCCAATAAAATTGCCGCCGGCGAGGTAATTGAACGGCCCGCTTCGGTGGTCAAAGAACTGGTGGAAAACGCCCTGGACGCCGGGAGCACCCGAATTATTCTCGCACTGGAAAATGCCGGAAAATCCATGATCCGGATTTCGGACAACGGCAAGGGAATGGGCCGGGATGACGCCCTGATGGCCATCGAACGCTACGCCACCAGCAAGCTGGCCTCGGATGAAGATCTGTTTGCCATTGACACCCTGGGCTTTCGGGGCGAAGCGCTGCCGAGCATTGCATCGGTGTCGCGCTTGTCCATTGAAACCCGGGACAACCGGTCCGATGTGGGCGTTCGCATAGATCTTGATGGCGGCAGGATCAAGTCTGTGACCGATATCGGCGCACCCACCGGCACCCAGGTCACCGTAAAACAGCTGTTTTTCAACACCCCGGCCCGCCGAAAATATTTAAAAACCACTGGTACTGAAATGGGCCACATCGTCGACACTCTGTCCGGTATCGCCCTGGCGTGGCCCACGGTTCATTTTCAGTTGCTGCACAATCACAAAACCGTGAAAAACTGGCCGGCCGCTGAAGCGCCCCCCCAGCGCATTGCCGATGTGATCGGAAACGCTACAAAAAACAATCTGCTGCCCATCGAAGCATCACAACACGACGTGTCGATCAAGGGGTGGATTACCACCGACAAGACCCTTCGCAGCACCACCCGGGGGATATACACCTTTGTCAATCAGCGATTCGTTAAAGACAGGCTGGTTCAACATGCGCTCCTGGCCGGCTATGCCGGGCGGATTGTCTCCGGGCGCTATCCGGTGGCGGTCCTGTTTCTGAGCGTTGCCTTTGACCGGGTCGACGTCAATGTCCATCCCACCAAGCATGCCGTCCGGTTTGCAGATCCAAATCGTGTGCACGGTCTCATTGAGACAACCGTCGCCGAGGCCCTTCTGCGCGCCACCCGTCCGACCTGGTCAATCCCATCCGATACCGATGCCTCGGTGTCGGAATCGATGCCGATCCATCCACCGGCACCCACCTCAGATGCGTATCGGAAAAGCGAACCAGTCCACCCGGATCCCATGGCCCTGCCGAGTGAAGCCCCCCCATTAAGACCATTGGTATCAGAACCTACGCCCAAGTCGGAGCCCACCGAGGCCCCGGCAAAACAGGTTCCCATCTGGCAGCCGAGAACCTTTCAGGACCTTCGAATCATCGGCCAGTTTCATGACACGTATATTGTCTGTGAATCGACCACCAAGGGATTGATCCTGATCGATCAGCACGCCGCCCACGAACGAATCGTCTATGAACAGCTCCAGCAGCGCAAACAGGAGAAACGGACCGAATCCCAGAATCTTCTGCTTCCTGAAACCCTGGAACTTGGCTTTCGTGAGGCGCAAACTCTGGCGCAGATGCTTCCGGATCTGGCGGCGTTCGGACTCACCGTGGAACCCTTCGGCGGGACAACTTTTGTGATCAAATCGGTCCCGACCCTGCTGTCCGATCAGGGAATTGGTTCGCTCATATCCGAAATAGTGGAAAAAATGGTTGCGGTGACCTACAGCCCCGGCCTGGAAACGGCCTTGGATGAAGTTCGCCGGCTCATGGCCTGCCATGGTTCCATTCGGGCCAATCAGCGACTTTCATTGGATCAAATCAAGGCGCTTCTGGAGCAACTCGATGCCTGTGAATCGCCATCCCATTGCCCCCATGGCCGTCCCACATGGATTCAATGGCGCCTTGCAGAAATTGAAAAATCTTTTCGCCGGGTCTTGTAATTAGAGGGCGTTATTTTCGGACGCTTCGCTTTCCCGGAGTCTTCGCTTTCCCGGAGTCTTCGCTTTCCCGGAGTCTTCGCTTTCCTGCGCGAGCCCCAAATGCTTCTGGTGGGCCATCATCAGTTTGATGTCGCCATAGGAGGATTTGTCGCCCAGCTCTTTTTTTACTTCTTTTAGGGAATTATTGGGGCTTTGGGATAATGCCGTATTAATGATGCTTTGTTTTTCGGGTGAGAGCAGTCTGTTGATATCTAATTTGCCCTTTTCAATAAAAAAGCACAGGTGCCCCTGGATGGTGGATTCCACCAGGCTCCGTTCTTGTGCGATGCGGGCAATGGTGACGCCCTTATTAAACATATCAAAACTGATCTGTTTGGTATCTGAACGGGCTTTTGCTTTTCCCGAGGATGTTTTTTCCCCCGGCACGTCTTTGATATCCGGTCGTTTTATCTCGACTATCCTGTGTTTTTTACGATAGGCCGTAACCAGTTCCAAGAGGTCTTTACCATATTTTTCAACCGTTTTCTTTCCAACACCGTTGATTTTTTTCAGATCCGCCGGCGTGCCGGGTAAACTGACGGCTATCTGAATCAATACCCGTTGGTGGAGGACCTGATAACGGTCCAGGCCTTGTTCCTCGGCCTTGCGAGAACGCCAGTCTTTCAGATGATGGAATAATTCCGGGTGCTCAACGTCTGCTTCGCTGACGTCCGGGGCCTTCGGTTTTTTTTCTTTTTTGGGGATGAGATCAATTTCAGCCTTTGATAGGGCACGTAAGTATTGCGACGGCGAAAATCCATTTTTGCACGATTGAATGCCGGCAAGCTTCACAACAATATCCTGCTTGAGATGGGTCAGGGCATAATCAATCTTTTTACCAAGTTCTTTATTGTCCGTCTCTACCTGAAAATTTTCCATCACCTCATCAAAAACTAAAGAAAACTTGTTTTGGAACCATTCGGATGCTTTGCCAATCCGTTCCAGAATATGGGCATCGGATTCCGGCAGCCTTCCGTTTGCAAAAATGGTGCGCAATTGCTGCTGGAACTTTTCACTGACCTGAAAAATCTGTTCCCCGGCCATTTCCTGCAACCGGCCCATATCGGCCACCCCGGATATGTGAACCCGGCCGGCATTGCCCCGCAAAAGCCGGACAAGGTAGTTTAGACGATTGCGCAGGATTTTTAAATCGAAACCGTCCAGCAGCAATTGCTGCTGATATCGTATTTTGGCTGCCTGGAGCCGGTCTGCACAAGGCGGGTTCTGCCTGGCCGTTTCAACAAAGCACAGGACGGCGTCATCTGTTTCAATGCCCCGGGCGGGGATGGGAGAGCTGAGCACCATACCCTCAAAGGTTCTACAACGGCTTAACGCCACATAAACCTGGCCATGGGCAAACGCGGATTTGGCATCAATGACGGCTTTGTCAAAGGTCAGGCCTTGACTTTTATGGATGGTGATGGCCCATGCCAGCTTTAGGGGAAATTGTTTGAATTTTCCGATGATATCCGCTTTGATTTCATTATTTTCTTCGTTCACCGTATATTTTATATTTTCCCATTCCACGGGTTCGACCACAATTTCCCCAGGCGCATCCGGGCAAAGAATACGAATCTGCCGACTGGAAAGGGTCTTTATTTTCCCGATTTTGCCATTGTAATAGCGCTTTTCTGCAGAGGCATCATTGCGAATAAACATCACCTGGGCCCCCTCCTTGAGTACCAAGGTACCCTGGGTCGGGTAAGTATGTTCGGGAAAATCACCTGAAACCTCGGCATTAAAAAAATATTCCTTCCTTGCCAATGCCCCAATTCTGGTTTTATTAATAGTGTCGGCGCTGCGGTTATGTGTGGTCAGGGTGATATAGCCTTGGTCCTTTTCAGGTGTATAATTTTGAATATACCGCTGGTTCAGTTCCCCAATGGCGACCGCATCAAGGCGATTGTCGCGGACCCGGTTAAGCAAATTGATAAATCGGGCGTCGGACTGACGGAAAATATGGGTTAATTCAATGGTATCCAGTTCTGTCCGTTCAAGGGCACGGCTGGAAAAAAAATAAACCGAGGCATAATATTGCTGTAAAAGCGCCCTTTCATCCTGCTTTGCTACCGGAGAGAGCTGGTGCAGATCCCCGATCATCAATAGCTGCACGCCGCCAAAGGGCTGATCATTGCGGCGGTGTCGCCGCAGAACCGCATCCACGGAATCGAGCAAATCGGCCCGCACCATACTGATCTCGTCAATCACCAGCAAATCAAGGCTCTTAATAATCCGCCTCTTTTCTTTACTGAATCTGAATTGGCGCTGCCGGCTATTTTCATAAGCCTCGCTGCCTGGAATAAACGGGCCAAAGGGCAGTTGAAAAAACGAATGGAGGGTGACACCGCCGGCATTAATAGCCGCAACCCCGGTCGGAGCCGTGATGATCATTCGCTTTGCCGTCTTTCCTTTCAAAGTATGCAGAAAGGTGGTTTTGCCGGTACCGGCTTTTCCGGTTAAAAAAATATTCCGATTGGTGTATTGAACAAAGCCCCAGGCCAGCTTCAGTTCAGGGTTTTCCGACGGTGTAAAATCCATATGTCTTTTCCCGATCATTTGCGACAACATCTATTGTTACAGACTTCTATACTCGCTATCGCGTTACTAGTAAAGGCTATACACATTTTCATTCCGGACATCGCTTTCACCTTGAGGATTCCGCGGAGATTGACGAGAATTGACACCGATTGTGTTATGGCATATGGTTTACGGGCACATAAAAACATCCTCAACTCAGGGCTCGCGCAGGAAAGCGAACCCTTACTGAAAAGACGGGCCATGAAGATCTGCAGCTTCTTGAAGCGCGAACATATTTTTCTGGATATCGCCTGCTCCGACAAGCTATCCGTCCTGAATTACGTCGCCGATGCCGGTAAGCAAGCCGGGGTGATTCAAAACCGGGAAACACTCCTATCCGGTATCATGGCGCGTGAGGCCATCATGAGCACCGGTGTGGGCGATGGGATCGCCCTTCCGCACACCACCTCAGGGGAAGTCTCGGAGGCATGTGTGCTGCTGATACGCCTGTCCAAGAGCATAGATTTCGATTCGTTGGACAATCTGCCCGTGGACATCGTACTGGCCCTTTTGATTCCGGAAAGCGACATGCATCTGCACCTGAGGATATTGGCGGGCGTGAGCCGGTTGTGTAAAAACCCGGAATTTTTAAAAACCATTCGAAAGGCGTTAGACCCGGGGCAGTTATGGCAGGACCTTGCGGCCCTTGAATCAAAGATGGATTTTCATTGACGCATTAAGGGTGTACCGTGTATTTATTGACTGCGGTTATCAATAATGAGGCGCTTTTAGACGATCTGCTCACCGGTTGGCTCGACATCGGCATTACCGGCGCCACCGTTGTGGAGTCAACGGATTTCGTTGAACTCATCAGTACGCACGTGCCCATTTTTGCCGGCTTTCGGTCGCTGACCGGCGGCGGTATGCATCATAACAAAACCATTTTCACCGCCGTTGAAACACAGGAGATTCTGGATGAGGCGGTGGCATTTATGGAATCGCTCTGCCGGAAAACCGACAAACCCCACCAAGGCATATATTTTGTCACCCCCATCGAACGGTTTAACCGTTTGGGCGCGCCGGTTCATCACGAAGCCCATCAGCGTCACATGGAAAAAAAGATGGGACGGCCCCTTGCTGAAAAACCGGAATCATAAGCCGGATTCCCCCACACGTTTCAGGGCTGTTTTGAAAGTAATGGGACCCACGACCTGATTAATGGTGATCCCGGCCAGCACAACGGTGGTCAAATATACGCCAACCTCCGGCGCCTAGCGGTGGACCAATTGCGCCAGTCCGATGGCAACA